>NZ_CEZLMY010000001.1:0-24117 GCF_983033635.1 Psychromonas sp.
GTTATAAAATTTCAATGTAGAGCAACTATACTTCAATTTTATGCCTAGCATCTAAATACAATTTTGCTTGCTGATTTTGCATCTTGAAGTAACATGGGTATAAAATAAAAATTAAGACTACCCTTTGCTCAATTAACTGCAAAGGGTATAATCCGCCTCCTTATTTAACTAGCACAGTGATCAAACCATGAAATTTATCGTTAAACTTTTCCCTGAAATCATGATGAAAAGTCGTCCCGTTCGTAAACGTTTTAGTAAAATGTTGCAGGGTAATATCCGTAATGTTTTAACACGTCACGATGAACAGGTTAAAGTGATTTTAGAGTGGGATAAGATCATTGTTCGCACGACAAATGAAAGCGCTGAAAATAAAACCACACTGATTGAAATGCTTAAAAGCACGCCGGGTATTGCGCACTTTTTAGAAGTGAAAGAGAGTGAGTTTACTGATTTACATGATGCCTATCAGCAAACCCATGCACATATCGGTAATTTATTAGACGGCAAAACCTTCTGTGTGCGTGTTAAACGTATCGGTAAACATGACTTCTCGTCGATTGAAGCTGAACGTTATATCGGTGGCGGGTTAAATCAACACACAGATGCTGCTGGTGTTAAATTAAAAGGCTCAGACATTACCGTTCATCTTGAGATTAACGATAATAAACTGTTTTTTATCGATAAAAGACATCAAGGCTTAGGTGGTTTTCCACTTGGCACACAAGAGTCAGTTTTATCATTAATTTCAGGTGGCTTTGATTCAGGTGTTTCAAGTTATCAACTTATCAAACGTGGCTCCCGTGTACATTACTGTTTCTTTAATTTAGGTGGCGCAGCTCATGAGATCGGTGTGAAGCAGGTCGCTTATCAGTTGTGGAATCGTTTTGGTTCGTCACACCGTGTTAAATTTATCTCTATTCCGTTTGAACCCGTGGTTGCTGAAATTCTAGAGAAAGTTGAAAACGGACAAATGGGCGTTATCTTGAAACGTATGATGATGCGTGCTGCAACCATTGCCGCGCAGCGTCTGGATATAGAAGCCTTAGTGACAGGCGAAGCGTTAGGACAGGTATCGAGCCAAACCCTGCGTAATTTATCTGTGATTGATCAAGTAACTGATATGCTGATTTTACGTCCTCTTATAGCGACTGATAAACAAGATATTATTGATTGTGCCCGTACCATTGGTACAGCAGAGCTTTCTGAAACAATTCCTGAATATTGTGGTGTTATTTCACAACGCCCAACCGTTAAAGCGGTAATGAAAAAAATCGATAAAGAGGAAGCAAAATTTGATCTTTCTCTTATCGAACAGGTTGTGACTGAAGCTAATGTATTAGATATTCGCGATATTGCCAAAGCAGCGCAGGAAGAAGTGTCGGAAGTTGAGTCGGTTTCCGATTTTTCTGAAAATGAAGTGGTGTTAGATATTCGCTCAAGCGAAGAAGAAGAGCAAGCGCCATTAGATATTGATGATGTCACTATTGAGCATCTGCCTTTCTTTAAATTGGCCAGCCAATTTGAAAAATTACCACAAGATAAAACTTACCTTTTATATTGTGCACGTGGTGTGATGAGTCAACTGCAAGCGCTGTATTTAAAAGAAGCCGGCTTTGCCAATGTAAAAGTTTATCGCCCGTAGATTTAAATCTGTAAAGGCACAACTGTTTTAACTCACAAAAACGGCAGTGAATCTGCCGTTTTTTTATGCATCGACGTAGGGCTTTCACAGTTTTAAGCAGTTTTATTTTTTCTTTTCAGATAATAACCGTATGCTAATTCCTTAACCGTCCCCCATAAGGAAAATAATATGCCGCAAGTAAAAGAAAAATACAAATTAATCACTGGCAAAGACAATTCGGAATTTTGTGATCGTATTACAGGGTTATTAAACCAGGGATACGAGTTATATGGTTCGCCTGCGTTGTCGTTTAATGGTGAACATATGATAGTTGCACAGGCCGTTGTTAAAACAGGTACGCAGTTAGTTTAATCAAAGGGCGAATTGAACGCAGTTAAATTCGCCGCAGATCCTGCTATATCAATCCTTTAATTAGGCTCTGAAATTTCCCCAGATACTCATGCCAAGCTATTTTTGTTTTATATAGATAATAAGATGATGGAATATAATAATAGCTAGGTGTTTCGCCTAAACGTTTTTTTGCTAAATAGTTAGCCGGTGCAGGTGTAGGCCCGCTGCCATATTTGAAAAACAGTTGTAGCGCTCGATCCATATGGGTTGCTGAGGTAACAAGTACCGATTTTTTGCCGCGAATCATTGTCGACATAAGCCGCGCCTCATCATCCGTGTCTAAGGTATTATCCAAACGAATAATTTTACTCGCTGGAATATTCATGCTTAATGCTAACTCCTCCATCAATTGTGCATGTGTTTTGAGATCGCCAAAACCAGCTCCTGAAACAACCAATACAGCATTCGGGTTGGCATGATATAAACGTAATGCTTCAATAAAGCGGCTTAATGCAGTTGCAGATAGCTGCCCTGTAACGGGTAAACTCGGATCGGCAATACCACCAGAGCCTAACAGTAAAATATACTCAAAGTTTTGTCTGGCTTGCGCTTGTGCTATTGGCGGATGTTTACGCTCGACAGAATGAACTATCGATTCAGAGACCGGCATCCAACTTAAAACAGATAAAAAAACAAAACTAACTGTTAAAAAGGCTTTTGCGACTTTCTGTTTTTTGCTAAAAAAGAGTAAAATAAGACCGATAAAAAAAAGTATCAGTAATAATGGCAGGGGCATTAATAATCCACCAATCCATTTTTTTAAGATAAATAACATATTGATAATTCACTAAGTATTAAAAGTATAAAAAAGGTGGATTGTAGCATTTAATTAATAGGCGTTAACTTGACCGATCATAATTTCGATAATATCGCACAGAAATTTGTAAAAAATATATATGGTACAAGCAAAGGTAAAATTCGCGAGGCAGTGGTCTGGGATGAATTACAGCATTGCTTGTCATTATTACCGAACCGCTCATTACGTATTTTAGATGCGGGTGGTGGTTTTGGGTTTTTCAGTCAAAAACTAGCTGCTCTTGGGCATCAAGTGGTGCTCTGTGATATCTCCGGTGAATTATTAAAAGAAGCTGAAAAACAGCTTGCAGGTAAAGATTACCAGGGGAATGTTCAGATACTACATTGCTCTATTCAAAATTTACCTGAATTTATAGATGGTAAGTTTGATCTGATTTTAAATCATGCTGTTTTAGAGTGGCTGGCAGAGCCTAAACAAACGTTAAAGGGGTTATTAAATTTCTTATCAGATGATGGTCTGTTATCACTAATGTTTTACAATAAAGAAGCGCAACGTTTTTTTAACTTGCTATCGGGTAATTTTGAATTTGTGGCCAAAGGTATGATCCGAAAAAAAGTGGTACGATTGACACCGACTTCCCCATTGTTGGAAAAAGATCTGCAACAGTGGTTAGAAGAATTCAATATGCAGGTTATCCAAAAAACAGGTGTGCGTGTATTACATGATTATTTAAAAGAGCGCTCCCTTTGTGAAGATAAGTTTGAGTTATTACTTTCGATGGAAAAGATGTATTGTCATCAAGAGCCTTATGCTTCTCTGGGCAGATATACACATTTAACGGTGAAGAAAATTCGTGAAACTTTTTTATTTTAGACTTAATATCTCCTACCAGGCATTTGAACAGTTATATAAAACACCCAATACGGTTGTTAAAGTACGCGATGAGACGGGCCAAATGATTCAATTACCCGCAATGCGTTTTGTGCCATTCTTTTCGCAGCTGGGTGTAAGAGGGCGTTTTCAATTAATGCTTGATGATAATAACAAGTTCCAAAAATTAACGCTTTTAAATCAATAGAAAGTCACAGATGTTTTTCGGGGGCTTGCATAAAAAAAAGGCAAAAAAAAGCCTAGGAATAAAGGGGGAACCTAGGCTAGGGAAACAGATACTTTCCAAATAAGGAATATATATATGAACACCTTTTATTCTAGTCAAGAATAAATAATATACAAACTGTTTGGTAATTATTTTACAAATAAATTATTGTCGCGGATTAATTCTCGCGGCAGGCTGTTTTTAATGCGGTTATTGAGCACTTTTCCTAAACCAATCACATTACCGCGATAACTTAACAACACCTCACCCGTGGCACTGCTTGTTTCAACATCGCGAATATCTCGACCTTGGTAGAATTCTTGTGCCTGCTGCGCATTAAGTTCAAGTTTGTTTGTATTTGCGCTATCACCATAACAGCTGGCAAATTCATGCATGGTTTTAAAACCGACTTTGCGACCTTTACCAAATTGTTCGGCAATTTTAATACCTAATCTTGAAAAGCGTAATTCAGTAATAAGAGGCTCTATTTGTGTTGGAAACAACCAAAACTCTTGATCACGCTGGTAAAGAGTTCCTTGAATATTTTCGATTGCAAACTGTTTATCAAAATAGCTGTACAGCTCTTGAGTGGTTTTTTTATCCGCTTTTGCAAAAGGGAATTTCCCCAGACGTTTTTGTGCTAACTCTGGGCTACTGGTTTTGATCTTTTTAATGGCTGCAACAAAGAAACCTTCACTATCATAAACCTGCGGCCAGATATGCAGGAAGCCCTCTTCTGTACGTGTTTTATCTGCATCCGGGAAAAGTGAATTTAGATCTAAAAATTCAATATGTTCAGGGAATTTGTTTTTTAGGAAATGACAAATATCCTGGTTTTCTTCATGACTTAATGTACAGGTCGAATAGATTAAAATGCCGTTCTCTTTTAATGCATGAAACGCACTTAATATTAGGTCCTGCTGCATTGATGCGATTTCGATAATTGAAGTTTGGCTCCAGTTTTTCATTGCATATCTATCTTTACGTACAGTGCCTTCACCAGAGCAGGGGGCATCTAATAAAATTGCATCAAAAGTGGCGGGTAACCATTGTCCAAATACGCGGGCATCAAAATGAGTTAAAGCGACGTTTTTGATGCCGCAACGCTGAATATTGGCATGTAACATTTTAATGCGACTGGATGAAAACTCATTGGCGATAATCAGCCCCTGGTTGTCCATCTTTGCCGCCATTTGTGTCGTTTTTGAACCAGGTGCAGCTGCTGCATCAAGCAGTATTGATTGCTTTGATTGGTCGAAAAAATGAAAGAGTGCAGTAACCGGCATCATCGAGCTTGCCTCTTGGATATAACAAAGCCCCGCTAAATGTTCCGCACTATTACCAAGCGGGCTAATTTCATTTTCAATTTCAATCCAAAAACCTTCGCTACACCAGGGAATAGGGGTTAAAGTCCAACCTTGCTCAATGGCTCTGTTTTTAAAATCAGCAACAGATATTTTTAATGTATTAACGCGAATAGCACGGCGCAGTGGGCGGTGGCAGAATTCTATCAAATCTTGGATATTCAGGTGTTTCGGTAAAATACCGCTCATCTTATCGATGAATGGTTGCGGCAAAAGGGTGTTGCTATCCATTATTAATCCTTAAAAAAACGCACACTTAAAAGTGTGCGTTATATAACATATTTTGTCAGTAAAAATCCAGGGTCTGTTTACCTTTGCTATTTGTTCCTGCTGGAGGCTGTTTTTATGCTCAGCAAGGCGGAAGTCATGTAGTGTAGTCATTCTACATTAATGACTGATAACGAAGTTGAGTGTAAAAATAGCCCCAGCCCTTCGGGTTGAGCCTGAAAATCCCTCACTCTGCGTTGCTCATCACACATTTAGAACAACTAAACCTCATTCTTCGCGCCTTGATTGAGAAACTTTCAGGCTCAACAGGGGCAAACTTCAAAGATATACAGGCCCTATGGCTTAGGTATTACTAGCTTCCATTCAAGCCATCTGTCATTCATCTCTTTTTTCAGTTTAAAACGCGTAAAAGCATCGCTCATAGGCTGTAAAGGTTGAGTGTCGCTTGTGCTCATGCTGATTCCCCCCTTGATTAAGGAGGTCAATGATGTCGAAGTTAAGGTCGCGCCGGTAATGCCAATATCTAAATTAAAACCGGAAGCCGGCCAAAAGATAGAGTTCTTTCTAATCAGATGTGAGTACTGAGGGTAAATATTGACGGTAATTTCAACGCCTGATGCATCCTCAGATAATTGTTTGTCGATCACCTCGCCAATTTGAATTTGACGATGATAAACAGGGCTACCGATATCTGTTGAGCCTGCATTATCAGCCAACAATATAAGTGGCAAGCCAATATTTTTCAATGCGAGTGTCGGTGCATTACCTTCACCTGCAAATTTATTTGCGGCACCGCCTTTACCGGGTAATACGTTAAGGTAAACACCTGTTACTAGGGTTGATAGATTTTTGGCGCCTGAGAAAGAGAGTTCACTACGAATAATCCAAAAACGGCTGCCTTTTCTAGCCACCTGTTTGGCAAATTGTGGTTGCAGTTCGGCTAGTGCTTGAACTTTATTATCTCTTGTTAGATTTAATTCTTTTATTTCACCAATTACTAAGCCTTTTAGTCTTAACTTACTACCAATTTGTAAATCATAAGCTTGTTCAAATAAGATGCTGATAGTTTGTGGTGGTTGTGTTGCCTGCTGATAGCTATCAAAGAGTTTATATAAACCATTTGCATACTGATTACTTACATTACTAGCTGCAAGGTCAACTGCAATACCACCGCTGGCAATTGACAGTAAAGATTCAGCTTGAATTTTAATGCCTGATAAACCCGCATCGACATTAAAACCACTGATGTTCCAAAAAACACTGTTTTTTGTAATAAGGTGTTTATATTGCCCTTTTATACTTAAGTTTGTGCGCATTAATCCTGAGTCATCGATAGAAAATGAAGAGACTTCACCAATTGGGAATTTATGGTAATAAACAGGCGAACCTTCACTAACTGAAGGTAATTGTTTGCTTAATAGTGCAACGTTTAAAGATCTGCTGAAAACATTTTTACCCAGTTTTGCCATCTCTTTTGAGGGATAGAGTCTAAATGGCTGTTTTTCAATAACTGTATCTGTTTTAGTCGGTTTTTTAACTGGTCGTGAATTATATAAACCAATGCCTCCTGAAATAATATTTTCAAGTGGTGTCGATTGTATTTTCACGCCTTTTAATGAAGCTTTAAAATTGACACCATTAAGCAGGTAAAACTGACTGTTTTTATTAACCAGATACTGGTACTGATGATTGATATTAATAATTGTTTCGATAAATCGACCATTATCTGAAAAATGTAAATGACTTATTTGGCCAATTTTAATACCTTGATAAGAGACAGGATCGCCAGAGTTAAGCCCTGTGGCATCTTCAGTTAACAATAGTAAAGGTAATGCAGGCGCAGCTGGCTTTTGTGTCTGCTGCACCACAAAATGAGTTGTTTTTTTGTTGTTGTTCTTCTTCTGTGATGATTTTGCCGGTGAAAATGCGATGTAATCGCCAGTGATAATATTGCCTAAATTTGCAATTTTAGAAAATGAAATGGATGTTTTTTCTAGCCAGAATTGTGCGCCTTCAGTGATCATTTCACTAAATTGCGGATTTATCACGGCATTTGCCACAAACTGCTTTTTCTCTATTGAATATTGGATATCGGTAATACGGCCAATACCATGGCCTTTAAATAAAATGCCAGCGCCTTTGGGCAGGTTAGTTATATTATTTAAGGAAAGCTCAATTGCAAGCGCCATTTCTGTTTTATCGAGACTTTCAAATAGTTCAAATTCTGAATGTGTTGTTATTGGCGCGCTTTTTGGTGGTGAACTAAATGTAATGCCTCCGGCAATTAAGGAGGTGAGACTATCAAGTTTAAAATCAATACCAGCCCGGGAAATATTCGCGTTCAGGCCACTAATATTCCAAAACTTACTGTCTTCTTTAATTAAGTGCCGGTATTTCGTTTCCACAAAAGCTTTAATATCAACATATTGTCCGTTGTTATTTAAACGTACTCTCGCTACTTCTCCGACTTTTATTTTTTTAAAGAAAAGTGGGGTACCGATAGTGATTGATCCAGCGGTTTTGCTTTTTAAATTTATCAATAATGCATTATCCGGGATGCTGATAGGTTGATCGGTAAGCGCATTAAAAACACTGCTATCATCGCCATCACCGGGTTGTAAGTTGATATAACTGCCTGAAAACAGGGTATCTAGTCCAGAAATAGAGGTAAGAGAAGCTTTAGGAGAAACAAGCCAGAATTTAGTTTTTTCGCGTAACATAAAGGTCGCATGGGACTCAATTTCGGCGATAATATTTATACCACCACTGGTATCTAGTTCGATTTTTTTTACCGTACCGACAATTACCCCTTTATAACGGACTTTTGTTTTATCGACGATAATACTTCCTGCATTTTCAAAGTGTATTTTAATCTCTACATTGGCATGTGTGATATGTTGGAATAATACCCATGTACCAAGTAATGCGGCAATAAAAGGTAAAAACCAAATTGGGGAAATCGAATGCGTTTTTTCGATTTTAGCTTGTTTTTGTGAAAAGTGATTATTCATCTGTTTGAGCGTCCCAAATTAAACGTGTATCAAAATTATTTGCGGCAAATAGTGTGGTCAATACGACAACGGTAAACGAAGTCGCCGCGATTCCAGGGTAAACTGATAACAGGTGCCCTTTATCGAAAACAGCAACCATGATCGAAATAACGAATAGGTCCAGTATTGACCACTTACCAATCCAATCAATTAAATAAAATGCCCAAAGTTGCTTTTTGGGGTTTAAATTCCAATGATTCTGTACTGAGAAAGCAATCACAGCTAATGCAATTATTTTTAAAAACGGTACTACGATTGATGCAACAAAAACGATCAATGCAATACCCGGCATATCACTGTCAACCAGGCTTAAAATGCCAGAAAAAATAGTATCAGGATAAAGTGTATTATTTTTAAGTAAATAGGTGATCGGATATAAATTAGCAGGGAAAATGAAAATGATTGAGGTAATTAAGAATGCCCAGGTTTTTTGTAAACTGTTTTTTTTTCGTTGTGATATTTCATTTAAACAGATAGGGCACTCAGTCGGGTGTTCAACTTGTAGGCTGTAATTACCACAAATTTTGCAAAGTTGCAGCCCTTGTTTAATACCCGTTTTACCTGCAATCGCTATTCTATTCATTTATATATCTTTCCCAATAACTATGATTACTGTAATTACTGATAATAGTCAGATTGAGTAACAGCAGCGCAATAAAAAAATAAAAACCCACACCGAAATAGAGATCGGCATAATTCATCAGTTTAAAAATGGCAACCATTAGACTGACCATATATACCTCTAACATTGACCAGTGCTTAAGAATATAGGTAATTTTTAAAATTTTAGGTAGATAAGCCGGGTGATAATTAAAGGTTAAGCAAGCACTGCTCAGCGCGATGCTGCTTATTAATAATGTTGGCGCAATCACTGCACAAAACAGCACCACAAATGCAACTACTGGTGCGTTATCGATCATCATCAGCGCACCTTGTAATAAATTTGTCCCTTCTGTGATACCCAATAAATGAATAGAAATTAATGGGAAATAAAAAGCGGGTACGATAATAATAAGCGCAGCTAAACATAGCGCAAGCATACCCGATGGACTGCACCAACTGTTTTTATAGATAACGCTCTCACAGCGAATACATTTTGCTACATATCCAGAGGGCATGTTAGGTACATGTGAAACCATATCACAATGGCGACAGATGATTGTTTTCATTAGCTTAATTCATGTGTATAAGTCATTAATATAGAAGATAGCAAATTTTAACAAAACTTGCATTTTTGTTGTGAATCTTTTACTGTATAAAAAAACATGTACCAACCTAGCTAAATATTAGTTTAAAGAGGCCGCCGTGGCAGTAATCATAAAATACATTGTAGAAAGAAAGGGTGTTGAAAAAATGACCTTTACCAGCAAGAAAGAAGCTGACGCTTATGACAAAATGCTAGATAGCGCGGATCAATTAGCTGCCTTTTTAGGGGCCAGTTCTGTGACGCTTGATGATGAGCAGTTAGAAGAGTTGGGGTTATATTTAGCAAGTAATAAAGAAGTGGTGCAAAATTTACTTAAGGGTAGTGAATTTCATGCAGCTGGTAATCTGGAGCAGGAATAAAAACTCACAACTTAATCTTAGATAAAGTGACTTTTATTAATCACTGTCGCTTTTCATCTAGCCGTTATTGCTTTAAAATGCGCGCTTTATTTATGGATTAATACAAATGCTTTTTGGTTGGAAGCATCACTGTGAGGAAATATAGCATGCCAATTATTACTCTTCCCGACGGTAATCAACGTCAATTCGAAAATACTACCTCTATTATGGAAATCGCCGCTGATATCGGCCCTGGGCTTGCCAAAGCATGTATTGCTGGCCGAGTTGATGGTCAATTAGTTGATGCTTGTGATCCGATTGATAAAGACGTTAATGTTTCAATTATTACCGCTAAAGATGACGAAGGTTTAGAAATTTTACGTCACTCATGTGCGCATCTATTAGGCCATGCTATTAAGCAATTATATCCAAAAGCTAAAATGGCAATTGGACCAACAATTGAAAATGGCTTTTATTATGATATTGATCTTGATGTTGCTATCAATGATGAAGAGCTTGCTAAAATTGAAAAACGCATGAACGAATTAGTGAAAACTAATTATAAAGTGATCAAGAAAAAAGTATCTGTAGAAGAAGCAAAAGCGCTATTTAAAGAGCGTGGTGAAGAATATAAATTAGAGATCCTCGAAGGTATTCATAAAGATGACAGTCCAGGACTTTATCATCACGAAGAGTATGTTGATATGTGTCGTGGTCCTCACGTACCGATGATGAAATTCAGCCAATACTTTAAATTAATGAAAGTAGCGGGTGCATACTGGCGTGGTAACTCTGACAATAAAATGCTGCAGCGTATTTATGGTACAGCATGGGCTGATAAAAAACAGCTGAAAGCATACCTGAAACGCCTTGAAGAAGCAGCTAAACGTGATCACCGTAAAATTGGTAAGCAGTTAGATCTTTACCATATGCAGGAAGAGGCTCCAGGTATGGTGTTCTGGCATAGCAACGGTTGGACAATTTATCGTGAATTAGAGAAATATGTCCGTGAGCAAACGGAAGCTTATAACTACCAGGAAGTAAAAGCGCCACAAATACTTGATCGTTCACTTTGGGAGAAATCAGGTCACTGGGGTAAGTACAAAGACAATATGTTCTGTACCTGCAGTGAAAATCGCGATTACGCGATCAAACCAATGAATTGTCCTGGTCATGTGCAAATATTTAACCAAGGTTTAAAATCTTACCGTGATCTGCCGCTGCGTATGGCAGAGTTCGGTTCTTGTCATCGTAACGAACCATCAGGTTCATTACATGGTTTAATGCGAGTACGTAGTTTTACCCAGGATGATGCCCATATCTTCTGTACCGAAGAGCAGATTCTTGCTGAAGTTTCTGCTTGTATTCAGATGGTATTTGAATGTTATAAAACATTTGGTTTTGAAGATGTCGTTGTTAAATTATCGACCCGTCCAGATCAGCGCGTGGGTGATGATGCAACTTGGGATAAAGCCGAGGCTTCACTTGCAGATGCTTTAACCAAAAATGAGATTGATTACGAAATATTACCTGGTGAAGGCGCTTTCTACGGCCCTAAAATTGAATTTACTTTATATGATTGTTTAGGTCGTGCTTGGCAGTGTGGTACAATCCAGCTTGATTTCTCAATGCCAGGTCGTTTAGACGCGTCATTTGTTGGTGAAGATAACGAACGTCATACGCCAGTTATGATTCATCGTGCAATATTAGGATCACTTGAACGCTTTATCGGTATTTTAACGGAAGAGTATGCAGGCATTTATCCGACGTGGTTATCACCTCAACAGGTGGTAGTTATGAATATTACCGATAAACAGTCTGATTTTGTTGATGAAATCGTAAATAAATTGAAAAAATCAGGTATTAGAGCCATTTCGGACTTGAGAAATGAGAAGATAGGCTTTAAAATCCGCGAACATACTTTAAAGCGTGTTCCATATTTACTTGTTGTTGGCGACAAAGAAGTCGAAGCAAATGAAGTAGCTGTAAGAACACGCAAAGGTGATGATTTAGGTAAGTTCAAAGTTGAAGACTTTGTAACTTACGTTAAAGAAGAAATCATCACTCGTCGATAATTATTTTTGGAGGAATTTGTTATAAAAGGTGCAAAAAAAGCCCCACAACAGGGCAATAAACATCGTTTGAATGAAGAGATCACTGGAACAGAAGTGCGTTTATCTGACTCGGAAGGCAAACCAATTGGTGTTGTTTCTTTAGAAGATGCAAAAAATATGGCATTTGATCAAAATCTTGACCTGGTTGAGATTAGTCCAAATGCAGAACCACCAGTTTGTCGCATCATGAATTATGGCAAATTTCTCTATGAGAAGAGCAAATCCGTTAAAGAACAACGGAAAAAGCAAGTTCAGATTCAGCTGAAGGAAATTAAATTCCGTCCTGGAACTGACGAAGGCGATTATCAGGTAAAACTACGCAACCTGACTCGTTTTCTTACAGAGGGTAATAAAGCTAAAGTAACGCTACGTTATCGTGGTCGTGAAATGGCACACCAATCAATCGGACTAGCTCTTTTAAACCGTATAAAAGCGGATTTAGCTGAGATATCTGTTGTCGAATCTTTCCCGAAAATGGAAGGTCGTCAAATGGTTATGGTGTTAGGCCCTAAACGTGCTAGCTAAGGCATAAAGTAGTATTTATTCTGTTGTGCGTTAATCTAATGCGCAGCAGTTTTTATATTCGCCTTACTGGTTTAATTTAAATTTTAACAATGCGGAGTTCGCAATGCCTAAAATGAAATCTAACAAAGGTGCTGCAAAGCGCTTTAAAAAGACTGCTTCTGGTGGTTTTAAGCGTAAGCAATCACACTTACGTCACATCCTTACTAAGAAGTCTACTAAACGTAAACGCCACCTACGTGCTCAAAGCATGGTAGCAAAAGTAGACGTCCCAAGTGTTAACAGAATGTTACCATTCGCTTAAGTAAGGAATTAAAAGATGCCAAGAGTAAAACGTGGTGTACAAGCGCGTGCACGTCATAAGAAAGTCTTAAAACAAGCTAAAGGTTATTACGGAGCTCGTTCACGTGTTTATCGCGTAGCGGTTCAAGCTGTAACTAAAGCTGGTCAATACGCTTACCGTGACCGTCGTCAACGTAAACGTGTATTCCGTCAACTATGGATTGCGCGTATTAACGCTGCATCTCGTATTAGCGGTCTATCTTACAGCCGTTTCATCAATGGTCTTAAAAAGGCTTCTGTTGAAATCGATCGTAAGATTCTTGCTGATATCGCAGTATTTGATAAAGCAACATTTGCTCATTTAGTTGAAGTAGCTAAAAAAGCACTTGCTTAATCACACTGTTTGATAAGTAAATAGATTTTTAAAAGGAGACATTATGTCTCCTTTTTTTTTAATCTGAAATTAATACCCATTTAATTAAATAATTTAAAGTTATAGGCTGATAGTTAATTAATTTGATTGGTATAAGGATAAACCTTGTTATTTGCATTTAAATAACATAAAAAGGTCAGTCTGCATTTTTGCAGTAATTTAATAATTGTTATTATGGATAATTTTATGAACGAGCTTTTCTCAAATCGTATCTCTGGTGTACCACCATCTTTCATTCGTGAAATTCTAAAGGTTGCTGTTGATCCATCGATCATCTCATTCGCAGGCGGACTTCCCAACCGGGATCTATTTCCAGTCGATGCGCTGCAAAAAGCGACTAATGATATTTTTATTGAAGATGGTAAAGACATTTTACAATACAGTAGTACTGAAGGTTATCTGCCGCTGCGTGAAATGATTGCTGCTGACTATAAGCGCAAAGGGTTAGAGATAAGTGTTGATGAAATCCTGATCACCAATGGCTCTCAACAAGGTCTAGATCTTCTTGGTAAAGTATTGCTCAATGAAGGTGATGAAGTTTTAATTGAAGAGCCTGGTTATTTAGGTGCGATTCAAGCATTCGAAGTCTATTCTGCAAAATTCAATTCAGTACCTGTCCACCAAGATGGAATGGATATCGACGTATTGCAACAAACATTAAAAACAAGCAACGCTAAGTTAATGTATACAGTGCCAAACTTTCAAAATCCGTCAGGTATTTCATATACCAATGAAAACCGTCAAGCAGTTGCACAATGTTTGTCGAAAACCAAGACGTTATTAATAGAAGATAACCCATATGGCGATTTACGTTTTTCTGGTGAAGAAAAGCAGTCTTTTAAAGCGTTATTGCCAGAGCAGACTATTTTACTTGGTTCATTTTCTAAAACCGTTGTACCTTCATTTCGTTTAGGTTGGATTGTTGCGCCAAAAGCTTTGATGGAAAAACTGGTAATTGCAAAACAAGCAGGGGATTTACACTCGAACTATTTCTGTCAACGTGTACTGCATCGTTTTTTGCAAGATAATGATTTGAAGGCGCATATTGAAAAGATTATTGCTGTATACGGTAAGCAAAAAGCAGTAATGGAAAAGGCGATTGAACGTTATTTTCCAAAACAGGTGACTTACCTGAACCCGGAAGGTGGTATGTTCTTGTGGGTAACCTTGCCTGAAAAACTTTCTGCGACAACTTTATTTGATAAAGCAATTGAACAGAAAGTTGCCTTTGTACCGGGCGACCCATTCTATGTAAAAAAACGCGGTTTAAATACCCTGCGTTTAAATTTCTCAAGTGTTGATCCTGATATTATTGAAGAAGGAATAAAACGTTTAGGTACAGTGCTGCATCAGTTATTAGATAACTGATCTATTACTAATAATTATCTGCAGAAAGCCAGTCAATTGATTGGCTTTTTTGTTTTTTATCAAACAGATAAAACGTGATCTGTAATACACTTGCTCAGTAATTCTGACTTATATATGGAGAACTTAATGAGCACTATCGATCTATCTACGCAAATTGCAGGTGTTAATCTAGGTAGTTATCTAATGAATGCTTCCGGTCCTAAGTGTACAACTTGGGAAGAGCTTGAAGTAATTGGAAAATCTGCATCAAGTGCAATTGTTACCAAGTCTTGTACTATGGAGTTTCGTGAAGGAAACCCAGAGCCACGTTACAGTGACTTACCATTAGGCTCAATTCAGTCGATGGGGTTACCTAATTTAGGCTATAAAGCTTACCTTGAAATGGTGCCTAAACTCAAAGCTATGGGTAAACCTGTTGTTGTGAGTATTTCAGGATTTAGTATTGAAGATAATATAGAAATGGTCAGTGCGTTTCAAAATAGCGATGTTGATCTGATTGAGGTTAACTTCTCATGTCCGAATATCCCGGGTAAAGCACAAGTTGCTTATGATTTTGAACAGACTGAATCAGCGCTTGCGGCATTAACTAAATTAGGTAACAAACCGATTGGTATTAAACTTGCTCCCTATTTTGATATGTCGCATTTTATTGCCGTTGCGAATATTATTAAAAAATTCCCGGTTAAATTTATTACTTGTGTTAACTCAATTGGTAATACATTAATTATTGATCCTGAAACAGAGCAGCCGATTATTAAACCCAAAGGTGGATTTGGTGGTTTATGTGGCGACTATATTAAACCGATTGGTTTAGCCAATGTGCGCGCATTCCGTGAACTGTTAGATGACAGTGTGCAAATTATCGGTGTAGGTGGTATCAAAACAGGGACTGATGCATTTGAATATCTGCTTGCAGGTGCTGATGCGGTGCAAATTGCAACTTGCTTTGAAAAAGAGGGCGACGCTTGTTTTGCCCGCATTGAAGATGAGTTAAAAACGTTTATGGTAAAAAAAGGTTATAACAAACTAATCGATGCAAAAGGTAAACTAAAACCTTTATAATATTGTCTTAAAATCCTATTTAAACGCTTTATTTCTAAAGCGTTTTTATTTCTTCTGTTTAATTTATTGTTTTACTTCACAACCGTTGCATTTGTCATACAACTGTCACAAAAGCGCCATATACTCATCGCTATCAATTATGATGGAGATAGTAAATGGATCGCGATTTATCGAACACGTTACAAGCAGATCAGAAGCGTGTTATCAAGGATAAGCTAGTCAAATACTGTATCACCAGTGGTGGTGCATTAGTGCTTGTTACACTGTTACTAATATTTGCTTATCTGCTCTATGTTGTTTTACCCATTTTTGCCCCTGTCTCAATTGCAGCCCAGAAAGAGTTTTCTTATCAAAGTAACGGCAATGTATTGGCATTAGGTCTGGATGAACAAAATGATATTGCTTATCAAATCAGTGATGATGGCAAACTTTCCTTTTATTCATTACGCAGTAAAGAGTTAGGTAATTTATTACTTGAAGAGAGCATGCTTAGCGAATACTCCGCTTTTGCTAAAACGTCCGCAACTAGCAATGCATACATATTTGCAAATTCACAAGGGCAAGCGCTAATATTCAAACCTGAATTTGAAACTTCCTACCCTGATGATATTCGTCTGATCACACCTGAAATTATCTATCCATTTGGTGCAGAGAAACTGCAAATTGATGCTCAAGCGCATAAAATCACAGCGGTAAGTTTTGAGTTCGGTGAAGAAGGTGCTGCAATTGCTGCGGTAACGGATGATAAGCGCGGGATCTACTTAGCACTGACTGCTACTGAAGATATGATGACTGAAGAATTAGTTTGGCAGCAGGAGGTGGTTGCGCTTCCCTCTTTACCTAATCAAATTGAGCAAATGCTACTTAGCCCTGACTTAAAAAACCTGTTTGTGCGTTCAAATAACGATCTTTTAGTGTATGACGTTTCTGATATTGAAAATATTCGCGTTAAATCTGCGCTGGCCATTAATGCCTTAGATGCCAATGTTACCGATATGCAACTGCTAACCGGCGCGAGTTCTTTAATCGTTGCAAATGATAATGGTGTTATCAGCCAGTGGTTTGAAGTACTGCAGGATAATAAACGCACCTTTACATTTATTCGTGATTTTAAAGCATCAGCCAAGGTGACCTCTATTACTCCTGAATATTTCAGAAAAGGATTTTTAAGCACGGATCAACAGGGTTATTTATCTGTCTTTCATACCACTGGTGCTACACAATTATTAAATGAAAAACTGAGCAGCAGTGAAAATATGCAAGTTGCAATATCACCACGTGCAAATGCATTATTGCTTGCCGACGACAGCCGATTACGTTTATTTTCCATTGATAATGAGCATCCCGAAATCACCTGGTCTGCACTTTGGCAAAAAGTCTGGTATGAAGGTTACCCTGAGCCTAAATACCTATGGCAATCAACGTCTGCAAGTGATGATTTTGAAGCGAAAATGAGTTTGGTTCCTATTTCATTCGGTACGATTAAAGCTGCATTTTATGCGATGCTATTTGCGGTTCCCATTGCTATCTCGGCCGCCATTTATACTGCATATTTTATGTCAGCAGGTATCCGTTCATATATCAAACCAACGGTCGAAATTATGGAAGCATTACCGACTGTTATTTTAGGCTTCTTAGCTGGTCTGTGGTTAGCACCACTGATTGAGAATCAACTGCCGGGTATCATTCTATTGATAATTAGCTTACCGCTTAGCGTATTAGCTACGGCATTGGCTTGGGGCGCTTTGCCTAAACAGATTAAAGAGTCAATTCCCGAAGGTTATCACCCGTTAATTCTAATACCAATTCTATTGCTTGTTGGTTATGCCTCAATGAGTTTCAGCAGCACATTGGAGTTATGGTTATTTAATGGTGATACCCGTATGTATTTAACTAATGAGTTAGGTATTAATTTTGACCAGCGTAATTCACTGGTTGTCGGTATTGCAATGGGCTTTGCTGTTATTCCTACTATCTTCTCAATTGCAGAAGATGCAATTTTCAGTGTACCTAAAAGTTTAACCATGGGGTCATTGGCGCTAGGGGCTACACCCTGGCAGACACTGGCAAAAGTGGTTATTTTAACCGCCAGTCCAGGTATTTTTTCTGCCGTTATGATGGGCGCAGGACGTGCTATCGGGGAAACCATGATTGTATTGATGGCGACGGGTAATACACCAATTATGGATTGGAATATATTTGAAGGGATGCGCTCTTTATCAGCAAATATCGCTGTTGAGATGCCTGAGTCTGAGGTGGGCAGCTCGCATTATCGAGTACTGTTTTTAGCTGCATTTGTTCTTTTCATCTTTACATTTTTCTTTAATACGGTGGCAGAGTTTGTTCGCCAGCGTTTACGTGAAAAATACTCAAGCCTGTAAATAGGAGTTAGTGATTATGGGTAAATGGTTTAAATCAGGAACGCCTTGGATATGGATGACGGGTGGGGCTGTGAGTCTAAGTTTGATTGCAGTTATCGGCCTGTTTATATTAATCGGTTGGCGCGGGTTAAGTTTCTTTTGGCCAAGCACTGTTTATCAATTTGATATGCTTGATAAACAAGGCCAGCAGTACAAGGTTATCGGTGAAATCTACGATACTGAGAGTGTGTTGAAAGATCAACTTATCGCAGCTGGCGTCACTGGGCTGGAAGATAAGGAAGATACATTGCAGCGTTACTTAATTAAAATCGGTAACCGTGAGTATGTAGATCTGGATTTTCAATGGGTTTTAGAAACAATTATTGCCGATAAAACCATACCAAAAGATGTTGTTGTATTTGAACGAACTAAAAATGGTAATTTTTACGGTTATATTGAAGGAATTCAGGAAAATGGCCAGGCAGTTACAGTCGAAAAATCACAATTTAAAGATGAACTGCAAAAAAGAGTGGAACGTTCATTAGCTTTAAAAGGCAAAGAAGAAAAATTATTAAGCGCTGATATTGGTCATATTAATTTCGATTTAGAAAAAATTCGTCTTAAAAAACGTAAATTAGATATGGACGGCTTATTAACCGCAGAAAAGATCCAACAGCTTGATAAAGAAAGTGAACTGTTACGTAACGAATACCTTGTCTTAGAAGAGCAGCTATTTACCTACCGTAAACAAGCACAACGCGATAGTGTACTGGTACGAGATATGAGTGGCCGTAGCGTGATATTGCCAATGTCTAGCGTATTAGATTTCTATCTGCCTAACGATATGGCTTTCTTTACTAAGGTAAAACATTGGTTTCATCAAGTTGGCAAATTTATCAGCGACGACCCGCGAGAAGCAAATACTGAAGGGGGCGTTTTTCCTGCAATTTTCGGCACCGTATTTATGGTGATGTTAATGGCAGTGATTGTCACACCATTTGGGGTTGTTGCTGCTATCTATCTGCACGAATATGCAGGTAAAAATAACATTACTAAGTTCATACGTATTGCTGTAATTAATCTGGCGGGTGTTCCATCCATTGTTTATGGTGTTTTTGGCTTAGGTTTCTTTGTTTATATTGTCGGTGGCAGTATTGATGAATTGTTATATCCAGCAGCACTACCTGCACCAACCTTTGGCTCACCAGGTGTATTGTGGTCGGCATTAACTTTAGCAATTTTAACCTTACCTGTTGTGATTGTTTCAACAGAAGAAGGTTTAAGTCGTATCCCAAGCTCATTACGCGAAGGCTCGCTTGCACTTGGTGCGACTAAATCAGAAACCTTGTGGCGAATTATTGTGCCAATGGCAAGCCCTGCGATTATGACAGGTTTGATTTTAGCGGTAGCACGTGCTGCAGGTGAAGTTGCTCCATTGATGTTGGTCGGCGTGGTTAAAATGGCACCAACCTTACCTGTTGATGGTAACTTCCCGTTTTTGCATCTTGAACGCAAGTTTATGCACCTTGGTTTCCATATTTATGATGTTGGTTTCCAAAGCCCGAATATAGAAGCCGCACGCCCTCTGGTATATGCCACGTCATTTTTATTAGTGACGGTCATTATAGGCCTGAATTTAGCTGCTATTGCCATTCGAAATAATTTAAGAGAAAAATACCGAGCGTTAGAACATTAGTTCTAAAGCCCCAAAGTAGGATATACAAATGATCACATTAGCAAAATCGAGCACAGAAAAAGATCTATTAAGTCATTTAAGTGCTGAAAAAACCGCATTAGAGATTAAAAATTTGGATCTCTATTATGGTGATAAACAGGCTTTATTTGATGTTTCGATGAAAATACCGAAAGGTAAAGTAACCGCCTTTATCGGTCCTTCAGGTTGTGGTAAATCGACCCTATTACGTTGTATTAACCGTATGAATGATTTGGTTGATATCTGTCGTGTCGATGGCAATATCGCATTGCAGGGCACCAATATTTATGACAAGTCGGTCGATGTAGCCGCACTGCGTCGTCGTGTTGGGATGGTGTTTCAGCGACCAAACCCTTTTCCAAAATCTATTTATGAAAATGTTGTCTACGGTTTACGTTTGCAAGGTATTAAAGATCGTCGCACTTTAGATGAGGCTGCGGAGAATTCATTACGCAGTGCCGCGCTATGGAATGAAGTTAAAGATCGTTTGCATGATAATGCATTCGGCCTCTCTGGTGGACAGCAACAACGTTTAGTGATTGCCCGTGCCGTTGCAATTGATCCTGAAATATTATTGCTTGATGAGCCAACATCTGCACTTGATCCTATTTCAACGCTTACTATTGAAGAGTTGATTACGGAGCTTAAAGAAAAATTTACAGTGGTCATTGTGACCCATAATATGCAGCAGGCTGCGCGTGTTTCAGATCAAACCGCCTTTATGTATATGGGCAAGTTAATCGAGTATTCAGATACCAATACACTGTTTACCACGCCTACACAAAAACAGACCGAAGACTACATCACAGGCCGTTACGGATAATAAATTAAGGAATAAATAATGGAAACTTTAAATATTAATCGCCATATTTCAGGGCAGTTTAATAGTGAATTAGAGAGTGTTCGTAATCAAGTGATGCAGATGGGCGGGTTAATCGAACAGCAACTTACTGATGCGCTGGCTGCGATGGCTGATGATAATATTGATCTTGCACGGCAGGTGATCATCAAAGATAAAGAGGTTAATCAGTTTGAATCAAATGTAGATCAGGAGTGTTCACAGATTATTGCCAAGCGTCAGCCGGCAGCAAGTGATTTGCGCTTAATACTGACTATTATGAAAAGCATTACAGAACTGGAACGTGTTGGTGATGGTGTTGCAGAAATCGCTCGTATGGTGATGGAAAACCATGGTAAAGACGTTCCTTCGCTGATTGGGTTAGATAATATGGGGCAGATTGTATTAAAGATGTTACATAACTCTTTAGATGCATTTACGCGTTTAGATTTAAAAGCGGCCATTATGATTCACAATGAAGACAAAAAAGTGAATCGCCAATATGAAAGTATTGTACGTGAACTGATGACCTTTATGATGGAAGATCCGCGTTCCATTCCTTTTATTTTAAAAGTGCTGGCTGCTGCGCGTTCGATAGAGCGAATCGGCGATCGCTGTCAAAATCTTTGTGAACATATTGTTTATCTGGTAAAAGGTGTCGATGTTCGTCATGCAACAATGGAAGAGATTAACTCGTTTTTAGCAGAGTAAAAATGAAAGGGCTATAATGTGTATTAGTTCAGATAATGCTCGATTTTCCTGAAACCGAGCATTACAAAAGCTGATATATACCCATGTTACCTCAAGATGTTTTGTCAGGCACTAGATCGAGCACCAGAACAAGGAGCAACATGAGGTAATGGTGACCCCTTTTCGATTGTTGCAACGCGGGACTGGTTTTCGAGTTAGCGCCCCGTAGGGCAAGGCAAGCCGCACCAATCTGCGTTGTTATAAAATCTCTATGTAGAATAACTATACTTCAATTTTATGCCTAGCATCTAGGCACAGCTTGCCTTGCTGACTTTGCATCTTGAAGTATCATGGGTATGTAGACAACTTTGGGACATTAGCTTGTTAGAATTGAGCCTGTATTTGCTTAGTCCACAATATCGAGAAATTAAAAATCAGGCTTCATTGAAATATTGAAGCACAGAACCGTCATTAATAAGCCATCATAGCCAATAAGAAGCCCCATAATCATTTCCTCCGCTAAATTTAAGAGTTCACTTCTAGAAAATAGAACAACATATTGAATAACAAGTAAATTTTAATTTTGTATCTATACTTTAAAGTTACGGCTGAAAGGAGTAATTCTACAGCCTAGTTAGTTGACCAATTGCCTAAGACTTAGAAATGAGAACACTCTTAAGAGGTTTATTATGAAAGCAAAAATCATGAATGTAATTGGGACAATTCAGGCTGTCGCACCAATATTGGGAAATGCGTTGAAAAGTGGTCAGCTTTTTAATCCCAAAGCCGACCTTACCGAACCTGATCCGGATGTGTTATGTGAATATGATGTTGAAATACCGATGAGTGAAGGCTTTTCTCTGACCGCAAACATCTTCCGTTCAAAAAAAGCAGCATTAAATGGTGAAAGAATACCGGTAGTGATGTGTGCACACCCGTATGACAATCATCTCACTCCCGCACTTAAAAAAACACCTATGAATGGTCCTCCTCAACAATATCGTCTGATTCCTCAGGCCGGAGGAAGGCCTAAATTCTCCAAATTGACGAGTTGGGAGTCTCCGGATCCCAATTTTTGGATTCCAGCTGGATATGCGGTAGTCAATATTAATCTGCCTGGTTACGCGAACAGTGGCGGTCCACCTTCCGCATTCACTGAACATCAGGGTAAATGTTACTACGAGGCTATTGAGTGGATTGCAAATCAACCCTGGTGTAGCGGTAAAGTGGGACTCAATGGTGTAAGCTTCCTGGCGATTAGTCAATTCCATGTTGCTGCTTGTCAAGCCTACGGAGGGCCTCCTCCTTCTTTATGCTGCATTTCTCCATGGGAAGGGCTTACCGATCCATATCGCGATATTTTTTGTTTTGGTGGAGTAGAAGAAAGTGGTTTTCCCACATTTTGGTGGAATACGGAAGTAAAACCTGTGATCAATGGCACCCAAAAAGACTTTAAAAATTTCGAGGGGTGTATCGCAACAGACTGGTTAAAGGAGCATCCATTATACGATGATTTCTGGAAAGCCAAAGCTGCCAAGTTAGATGAGATTACTATCCCGATGCTGGTGTGTGCTTCCTTCTCTGACCATGGCTTGCATACGATGGGCTCATTCCGAGCTTTTGAAAAAGCGAAGTCTAAGTATAAATGGGTGTATACACATCGCACCGGCAAGTGGGTGTCATATTATTCACAAGAGGTGCAGAAGATGACCAAGGAGTTTATGGACTGCTTCTTGAAAGATGATACTACAAGTGGTTTTTTGGAAACGTCCCCCGTACGGCTGGAAGTCAGCTCCAAGCTCGATGAAATTCACGAGGTTCGTTATGAAAATGAATGGCCGATTGCTCGGACCCAATATACAAAACTCTATTTGAGCGAACAACCCAATATCTTGTCTATTGAAAAACTTGGGAAAAATTTAGAAGTGGTATATCCGGCAAAAAAAGGGAAAGCATTATTCAGCTTTAAGTTTTCCGAGGATACAGAATTAAGTGGTTATATGAAGTTAAGGGTTTGGGTGGAAGCCCGAGCATGTAAAGAGGGAGACCCGCAACCGGATGATATGGCGATGTTTATAGCCGTAAATAAGCTCGATCGAGATGGGAATTCTGTTCGCTTCAACGGTTCCGTTGGAATCAATGGGGATATGGTTACCCGAGGGTGGTGTAAAGTTTCCCGGCGCGAACTTGATCCTGATGAATCGACAGAGTGGCACCCTGTTCAAAAAGGGACTTCGGAGCAGAAGTTAAAAGCTGGTGAAATTGTACCTGTTGATATTGAGCTCTATCCCAGTAGTACTTTTTTTGCGGCTGGAGAAACCCTGCAACTTATCATTGCAGCAGATGAAATTGTTCCTTCGCCTCCGTATAGAAAGTCGGCAGACTGCAATCATGGCAAGCATGTTCTTCACTTTGGAGGAAGGTATGATTCGTATCTTCTTATTCCAAAAATACCACTATAAGAAGGACTTTCAAGCTCCACCTGGCACGGTAGCGCATTAACCGATAAAGCGGGCGTGACCAGCAGAAAGTGAGCCGTTTAAGAGGGCCGGCAAGTAATGGTCTGCTAACAATGCGCTGCAGGCAGGCTTAACTAGCTCGCTTTTCCTGAAAGCGTGCACAAAGCTCCACTCGCAATGAAGCTATAAATTTTGCACTAATG
>NZ_CEZLMY010000001.1:24127-38733 GCF_983033635.1 Psychromonas sp.
GCACTAATGATGGTTATATTGGGAGTTATCGAGCGTAGATTTGTCAGATTAAGTTTAGCCTAGCAGACTGAACTGCCAGATCGAGTATGAGTAAGTACAAATAAATATTGCCAATACCAGTAGATCTGCACTTTGTAACCTCAATATTCCTTTTTTTAGCTAAGCAACTGAATCCGTATCTGCAAATAGTTTGCATATATCAGGGGAGGCAACTCCCCACTATATTAATCCACTATTATCTCTGTTTTCTACCTTTTGCTTTTGCACGGCGTATCGCCGCCGGGGTATTTTCGGCCTTTTTACGGGCGATCATTTGGTTATGCTCTTGTGTTGCTTTGTAACGACTTTTCTTAAGTGGTTGCTCTGATTTATTGTTATATTGTGCAGGCAGTTCAGCATCGAATTCATAACCCGGATAAACGATACGTTCAAATTTTCGACCGATTAACTCTTCAATATCATCTAAAAATTGTTCATCTTTAGGGCTGACTAATGAAATAGCCGTACCACTTTTACCAGCACGACCTGTTCGGCCAATACGGTGTACATAATCTTCAGCTAAAAACGGCAAGTGGAAATTGACTACATAAGGCAGATCTGGAATATCAAGTCCACGTGCAGCCACGTCAGTTGCAACTAGAACGCGAACGCTACCTTCAGTAAATTTTTGAATCGCTTGATTACGCGCACCTTGGGTTTTATCTCCGTGGCATAATGCCGCTTTGATGCCATCGAGTTTTAACTCTTTTGCTAATAAGTTTGCACTCTCTTTGGTTCCGGCAAATACCAGTACCTGTTTCCAGTTTTTAACGCCGATAAGCTCAGATAATAGTTCGCGTTTACGCGTTTCTGATACCCAGTAAACTTGTTGTTTTACTTTGCCTGATGTTGAGTTTTGCGGCGAGATATCTAAGGTTTTTGGCGTGGTTAATAACTGTTTCGCTAATGTTTTTACTTTGTTGGAAAAGGTCGCAGAGAACATCAATGTTTGATGTTTCTGCTTGATAACTTCCATCAATTTTTCAATATCTTTTAAAAAACCCATATCGAGCATACGATCGGCTCCATCTAACACTAAGTATTTTACATGAGCAAGATCGACGTTTCTTAAGGTCAGATGTTCAATCAGTCGTCCTGGAGTGGCAACTAAAATATCAACGCCATTTTTAAGCATTTTCGTTTGCGGGCCCATATTTGCACCACCAGATATAACACCTGACGTTAGTGGTAAAAACTCACTGTAGTCTTTGATGTTACTGGCGACTTGTGAGGCTAACTCACGAGTTGGTGTTAAAATAAGCGCTTTGATTGTGGTGTTATTTGCTGTTTTTGTACTGCTGTTTTTAGCCAGCAGATCCAAAATTGGCAGGGTAAATGCGGCTGTTTTACCTGTCCCAGTTTGTGCACTTGCCAACAGATCGGTTCCGCTGCGGATAAGCGGGATCGCTTGTTGCTGAATAGGAGTTAGGTTTTTATAACCACAAGCTTTTACCGCTTTTAATAATTCAGAAGATAAACCTATCGCATCAACACTCATTTATATCACCACTCTTTTACATCAAATTTAAAAATCAATTAATAATGCGCGCGAGTATAACAGTTATAAGGCTTTCTGAACTTAATAAAATATAAAACATTAATTTGCAGTAGTGCAATGGAGTGAGTCGGCTATAGGAATGTGCTACTTATAGGATGGTAACCATAAATGAATCAATAATTTTTTGTATCTCTCCCGTTCTGCGCATCTCATAAATAATGATATCAAACTCCTTTTTAAAATCTTCTTTGAAAGGAAATTTTCCATTATCCCGGTTTGTATAACCCAAAAATC
Organism: Psychromonas sp.; assembly: GCF_983033635.1. Lineage (NCBI taxonomy): Bacteria > Pseudomonadati > Pseudomonadota > Gammaproteobacteria > Alteromonadales > Psychromonadaceae > Psychromonas > Psychromonas sp. Next base: position 25,959 of record NZ_CEZLMY010000001.1, read on the forward strand.
CCTGTTCTATAGTAATAGTTGTGCCTTCTAGCAGTTTGGCATGCCGGCCTCCTTCATCATATTTTCCTTGTGCTTTTAATTTTTTCAGCTCCCATAAAATGGCAAGTCGATCGTTCATATAGCAATCCGTGCGCTTCAAGCCCAGCATTAAAATACTTTCTCGATTTCCTTTCGCTTCATAAACTTTAATTTTTTCCTCTTTTACGGCTTGCCAAAACTTATCACCCCCAAGGTGAAATCCTGCATTATTGCCAATAGTTAAACCGTAATAATCTTCCGGCCAGTTTGGTCGGGGGGATTTTAAAAGCAGATCTTCTCTACAAAATACAACGACTATTTCTTCTATGATGGGAAGTGAATAAGGCCAGATATAAGGTCTTTTTAAAGTATGGAAATAAGGCGGGTAGAGAGCAAATCCTTCTCCATCTTTTAGCCTTTTTAAACCGCGTTTCCATGGAACTGCGACTATTTCTACTTCGTAGCTTTTCATTTTGGAAAATGCCATTTTGAGAATCTCTGTATATATTCCCTCTACTTTTCCTTTTTCACTATATGAATAAGGAGGATAATTTTCATCGGCATATACAGTTACCTTGATATCGCCAGCAAAAACGCCAGTCGATAAAATAATATAAAAAAACAAAATAGCTGAAATGATTTTAACTTTCATAAAACTACCTATTTGATATTTATAAAAGTGCTTTTTAACAAGCCAGTTGTTGATTTGATGCACTCTTTAACAGCACCATTAGTTCATTGAGATACAAATGCTTTATATTCGTTAGTTTTAAATATTATTATAGTGTATACGCAGAGATCCTTGAAACGCAGGTGATGACAAGTTAAGAGGTGATCATTTTTTATAATCTCTATAACAAGGAATAAAGTGCAAGATCTCATCACTTTGCAGCAAAGCTTTTATTACAACAATGATGGCGATGAGTCGCCGCTTATATATCTGAATCACTTGAAAATAACCATTAATATTAGTTATAGGATTAGGCATGAATATTATTGCACCTCCACCACTTATTTATCTTTTACCTGTGATAGCTGCACTGCTGTTGCAATTTTATTTTCCGATTTCGGTTTTTGAATCAGGTGGATGGCTGTGGTTTATAAGTGCTATTTTATTTATCAGCAGTTGTTTAGTTGTATTTTGGGCTTTTCGAGTAATGTTAAGCGCAAAAACCTCGCCAAATCCTTATATAGAAGCGAATAATTTAACCATAAAAGGGCCCTATAATTATTCACGTAATCCTATGTATCTGTCGATGACGGGTTTATATTTATCACTGGCATTTCTGCTTAATAGTTTTTGGTTGTTTCTGTTGTTAATTCCTTTATTAACCGTGATCTGGTGGGGCGTTATTCTACGTGAAGAGTCTTATCTGGAGTCACGCTTCGGTCAGCAATATCTGGATTATAAAAAACGCGTGCGCCGCTGGTTGTAATCAAATAGTGTTTTTTTCTTAATATTAATGGTGTCTTTATGGAACTGATTTTTTCTTTATTACAGCAACTTAGTGTGTATTTAGTCATTGCCTATTTATTAAGTAAAACACCACTATTTATGCCTTTGACTACTGTTTCCGGGCATTTATCACAACGTCTCGCCTGTTATGTGGTGTTTAGCTTGTTTTGTATTCTTGGTACCTATTTTGGTTTGGCGATTGAAAATGCGATAGCCAATACTCGCGCAATCGGCGCTGTGATGGGCGGGTTGCTAGGTGGGCCGCTAGTGGGATTTGCAGTTGGTTTAACGGGAGGTATCCATCGTTATACAATGGGCGGTTTTACCGATACTGCTTGCGCAATTTCAACCACAGCGGAAGGATTATTAGGTGGATTAATTCATAGCTATTATGTTCGACGTGGTTTAGTGGATAAAATATTTAAACCAGCTGTGGCATTTATTGTTTTGCTTATCGCAGAAGTGATGCAAATGTCCATTATATTGCTTGTTGCACAGCCGTTTGATCAGGCACTACATCTGGTTAAAGCGATTGCTTTACCTATGATCACCGCAAATGCGTTTGGGGCGGCGCTGTTTATGAGCATTATCCAGGATAGAAAAGCGATTTATGAAAAATATTCCGCGGCCTTTTCCAGCAAAGCGCTAAAAATTGCAGAGCGTTCAGTGGGGATTTTAAGCCGTGGATTTAACCAGCAAAGTACTAAAAAAATCGCGCAAATCATTTATGAAGAAACAGGTGTCGGTGCAGTATCAATTACCGACCGTGAGAAGATTTTAGCCTTTATTGGCATTGGAGATGATCATCATTTGCCGGGCACAGCGATTTCATCTGATTATACAAAACAAGCGATTGAAAACTGCGAACTAATTTATGCAGACGGTTATGAGGTCGCTTATCAATGTTCCTTATATAATAAGTGTAAGTTAGGCTCTGCGCTGATTATTCCATTGCTTGGTGGTGAAGATAAAGTACTGGGGACGATCAAACTGTATGAGCCTAAACAAAAACTGTTCTCGTCTATCAATCGTACATTAGGTGAGGGGCTGGCAAAGTTATTATCAAATCAGATACTAACGGGACGATATATTGAGCAGCAAACCTTATTAACACAAGCAGAATTACGCCTCCTGCAAGCGCAAGTTAATCCCCATTTTCTGTTTAATGCATTAAATACGATCAGTGCTGTGATTCGTCGCGATCCAGATAAAGCACGCGATCTTATTCAGCACCTTTCTCAATTTTTTCGTCGTAATCTAAAACACAATATAGAATCTGTGACCATTAAAGAGGAGTTGGCGCATATTCGTGCTTATCTTGAAGTTGAGTTGGCGCGTTTTTCAGATCGACTGCAGGTTGATTTTTTAGTTGAGCAAGAAATACTTGATGTGTTTGTGCCGACGTTTACGCTACAACCCTTAGTCGAGAATGCGATTAAACACGGCACATCAACGTTATTAGAGAATGGTAAAATTGAGATTAAAGGGGGGGTAATTGAAGATAACAATCAAACCTTAGTACAGTTACAAGTGATTGATAATGCTGGCACCTATTCGCCAGCAGAAAATGCAACGGGACTTGGTTTGCAGATTGTAGATAAACGTTTAAAAAACAGATTTGGCGAGTTATATGGTTTACAAATGAGCTGTGAACAGGGAATCTCCACCACGGCACAAATACTATTTCCACTAGTCGTAGAGAAAAATAAATAATACTTAAAGCAATAGAAATAAATGGATGAGTTATACGTGCCTGTTTTCTTTTTTATAGAAATAAAACACCAAGAAGTTGAGATAAATAATGCTTAAAGTAATCGTAATAAATGGGATGAGTTATACGTGCCTGTTTTCTTTTTAATAGAAATAAAACACCAAGAAGTTGAGATAAATAATGCTTAAAGCAATTGTCATCGATGATGAGTTATATGCACGTGAAGAGTTAACTGAATTATTAAAAGAGACCGCTGAGGTTGAAATTATCGCCTCGTGTAATAATGCTATTGAAGGGTTACAAAAGGTTAATAGCTTAAAACCGGATGTGATTTTTTTAGATATTCAGATGCCACAAGTAACCGGTTTAGATATGCTCAGTATGCTGGATCCTGAAACTATGCCTCAGGTTGTTTTTGTCACCGCATATGATGAGTATGCGCTTAAGGCTTTTGAAGATAATGCCTTTGATTATATTTTAAAACCCGTTGAGCCAGCGCGTTTACATAAAACTATCAAGCGACTTAAATCATCTTTAAAAAAATGTGATTACACCGCTCTTTTACAAAACCAGTTGGAATTAATTCCCTGTGCTGGTTATAACCGTTTTGTATTACTAAAACCGCAAGAGATTGAACTGGCATATTCTGATCAGTCTGGCGTACATGTGATTAGTAATAAAACTTCAAACGGTGAGAATAAAAGCAGCTGTTCATTGAGCCTGAAAGTGCTTGAAGAAAAAACCTGTTTAATTCGTTGTCACCGTCAGTATTTAGTCAACCCGACCGCGATCCGTGAAATAAAGCTGTTAGAAAATTCGCTAGCTGAAATCATCACTTGTAATGGATCCGTGGCACCTGTCAGCCGACGATATTTAAAAGCGTTAAAAGAGCGTTTTTCATTATCTTAATTACATAAAAACCACTTAAAAGAGTTATTGACCGTTTAATTTACATTATGACCACTGGCTTTTTTAAAGGGTGAACCTGTCATTATTAAGCGTAAAGTGCTAGCCATAACAGTTTGATCAGATGGTGTTACACACTGAATTGATGCTTTGTTATGGTTATTCTAATTATTCATGGATGAAACCCTCCTTAAATAGATGTGAATAAAAATAACTAAGCATCCTATCATTTTACCTAATCATTGCTGTTATCCCTTTTATCAACTTAAATAATGGAGAGATTAATATGCTTTGGTTCCTATCTTGTGTGGCTCTTTTGCTCGGTGGATACTTTATCTATGGTGCAATAATCGAAAAGGTTTTTGGTATTAAAGAGCAGCGTACAACGCCCGCTTATAGTAAACGTGATGGTGTAGATTTTGTACCTATGACCAAGAAAAAAGTTTATCTGGTGCAGCTGTTAAATATTGCCGGAGTTGGTCCTATATTTGGTCCTATTATGGGGGCATTATATGGACCTGCCGCCATGTTATGGATTGTGCTTGGTTGTATTTTTGCTGGTGCAGTTCATGATTATTTCTCCGGTATGTTATCGATTCGTAATGGCGGGGCATCAGTACCAACCATTACCGGTAAATATTTAGGACAAGGCGCAAAACATTTTATGAATATTTTTGCCTTGATACTGTTACTGCTGGTAGGTGTTGTATTCGTTTCTGCGCCAGCAGGTATGTTAACAAATCTTGTTAATCAGCAGACGGATCTGGCTATGCCGATGATTACTATGGTAGTGATTATCTTCACTTATTATGTGGTTGCGACGATTGTACCAATTGATAAAATTATCGGTCGTTTCTATCCTTTCTTTGGTGCGTTATTAGTCTTTATGTCGGTGGGACTTGTTGTCGCATTAGCTTTTTCAAGCGAGCATACCTTATTAGGTGACTACCAAATGAGTCAGATGTTCACTAATATGAATCCTAACGATTTACCATTGTGGCCAGCACTGTTTATTACCATTGCATGTGGCGCAATTTCAGGTTTCCATGCAACCCAGTCGCCACTAATGGCGCGTTGTCTTGAAAATGAAAATAACGGCCGTTTCGTTTTTTATGGCGCTATGATTGGTGAAGGTATTATTGCCTTAATCTGGTGTGCATTGGCATTATCATTCTTTGGCTCTGTTGGGGCTTTATCGGAAGCGGTTAGCGCGGGTGGACCTGGTAGTATTGTTTATGATACTTCAATCGGTTTATTAGGGGGATTTGGCGGTATTGTTGCTTTTCTAGGTGTAGTGATTTTACCAATCACCTCGGGTGATACCGCATTCCGCTCAAGCCGTTTGATTCTTGCTGAATATTTCAATATGGAACAAAAATCTATCCGTAATCGTTTATTAATGGCGTTACCCCTATTCGTTTTAGGCGCAATATTAACACAAGTTGATTTTGGCATTATTTGGCGTTACTTCGGTTTTGCCAACCAAACGACGGCGGTGATGATGTTATGGACAGCGTCTGCGTACTTGCTTCGTCACAATAAATTCCACTGGGTAACCACAGTGCCGGCAATGTTTATGACCACGGTATGTATCACCTTTATTCTTAATAACAGCACACTCGGTTTTGGTTTGGCGATACATGTGTCAACTGCCGTAGGTATTTTAGCGATGTTAATGATCACCACCTATGTGATTAAACGTTCAAAAGGTAAACATATTGAAGATGAGCCTGTTGAGGGGGAAACAGATGCACAACAAGAACGAATTGAACTGGAAATAACATAGTGAAGATTGTAAATCGATTTTAATGTTAATCTATTAAACAACAATTGTGGGTTATTCAGAGATGAATAACCCTTTTTTTGTAAACAATAAAACAGACAGAAAATGATTTTTACTTATTAACGTTTGTCGCAGCTGTTAACTAGTAATAATGATATTGCTCTCTCCTTTACTTCCTCGAACTTCAGATCTTAGTCATATTGGATGGCGATTTCTCTTCTATTTATGCAGCGTAAAATAAGATTACGCACTGTAATATACTTGCTCCTGGTCGTTCTAAATATCTGTAAATTCAGAAAAAAAGCTGCTCTGTATCTGATAATGTGCGGAAGAATGCACTCACAAAATTCTTTATGAGCTTGTTGATGTGAGAATCAAAATAGAGTCTATTATTAATAAGTGAAAAGTCAGTTACATAAACTGGAAGAGCATAAGCTGGTGGTTTTTGAAGGCTTATCACAAGGTTCCTATTTTATAAGAATGGTGGCAGTTGTTGGTAATTGTATACCCAGAACGGACCATTCTGCTGGCTATATATGCTTGTCAAAACGATCTATTAAATCGAGGTGATATAATGAGTACATTCTCAAAATTAGAAATAGACCTTCGTCAAATGATTATAGCGATTGAGACCGCTGTCTCTCTAGTGGGAATGAATGATACAAATCACGGCAAGCGCGTTGGCTATATTGCCAGCCAGTTGGGATATCAGCTTGGATTTAATGATCAAGCTATACAGTTTTCATTTGATCTTGGATTATTGCATGACTGTGGCGTTTCTACGGAGCAGATGCACTCTCACCTTGTAAACCAATTTGACTGGTGTGATGCGCATATACATTGCGGAATTGGTTATCGTTTATTGAAGGATTTTGAGCCGCTTTCCGGTTTTGCAATACCTATTCTTTATCACCACACGCCATGGGAAAAGCTCAATAGGCTCGATGTCAGCATACAAGATACACGTATGGCTAACCTCATTTTTCTTGCCGATCGAGTAGATGTATTGGCGGCTGGTCATTATGAGACAGATATTTTACTTGCCAGAGAAGAAATTGTTAAATCAGTAACTAATTATAAAGGAACCTATTTTGATCCTGAAATTGTTAATGCTTTTCATCAAGTGGAGAAATCTGAAGCTTTTTGGATTGCATTGCAGGATCGTCATATTACTCGCTATACATGGGATATGTCGCAATTTGAAAGCAGTAAGTTATTAAGCATCTCTCAGCTTAAACAACTTTCATTGATTTTGGCTTATATCGTTGATCAGAAAAGCCCATTTACAGCCCAGCATTCGGTAGGGGTTGCCAGTTTAGCGCGATATATTGCTTCATCTTTGGGATTACTTAGTGAACAGTGTGAAAAGATTGAAATAGCAGGTTTATTGCATGATCTTGGCAAGCTCCATATACCTGATCATATACTTGGCAAGCCAGGGCCTTTAAGTGATATTGAACGTGCGATTATGAACCAACACAGTTATGAGACCTATGAAATTCTTCGCCATATCAAGGGGCTTGAAGATATTGCCTGTTGGGCTGCATTTCACCATGAGGGACTTAATGGTGTTGGCTATCCGTTTCATCCGCATCAAAAAGAGTTAAGTATTGAGTCTCGAATTATTGCTGTCGCAGATATTTTTCAAGCACTGGTGCAAGACCGGCCGTACCGGAGCGGCATGCCATTAAATAAGGTGATTGATATTCTTGATGAATTTGCGAGTAGTGGAAAGCTCGATCAAAATATAGTAGATCATGCCAAGAAGCACGGAGAAGAGTGTTTTGAAATTGCAAAGGGTAACAGTAAATAGAATAGCCAGAGTTCCTTGCTTTGCTTACAGAGCAGTGGCAGTTAGCGCGGAATTGAGCATATTCGGGAACAGCTGTTGCAGCTGCAGCGAGTATGCCAAAATAATAATTACCGCCACGAGTTCTATCAGGGTAAATCCCAATTGTTTATTCAAACTTTTTTTAGTTCCGAAAGAAAATAACCTCAACTCGGGATATTAAAGAGTATTGCGCTTTCATTATCCCGAGTTGAGGTTAAATAGTAAGTAATTGTTAATTAATGAATTAGCTCCAACAAATTCATCAGCTTGTAATTATAGCCAACTATAATGAAAATAACGTTGAATTTATGTACAACTAAAAAGTAGTATTTTGGTCATTGTTGTACGATAATTAGAGCAACTTTATTTTATGAAGGGGTAACTGATGGATATTTCTGGAACAGCAAATCTCAATAGTCAGCCAACAACATTACATCGTAATGATCCAAATAGTTCAACTGTGCAACATCAGGCGACTGAAAATCAGCAACAAACACAAAGTGTTGATCCGGTGACCACTGAGCAGCCAGTACAAAAAATCACTGAGTTAAACGAAGATCTAGTGAATGCACGTGTTTCAGAGCATCAAGCATTATCATCGGGACAGCAAGTAACTGCGGATGAAGCTGTCGGCAGTTTAATCGATGTACGTGTTTAATTTTTGTATTTATGAATATATCGGCAAATAGTGTTTCACTAAAAGTTACAAACAGTTCACCTGTTAACTCCCCTGTTACAGCGGGAGTAAATGTTTCGTCTGTAAATTCAATTTCCAGCGCAATACCATCAACAACTCCGCAAGTTAATCTTTCAGGAGTTTCCAGCCAAACTCCTATGGTTGCAAATCCAACCTACGAGAAACCAACGAATAAGCAAATAAACAATGTTTCTCCTCAATTAGTCAATCAAACTGAAAATGGTCAACAAACCGATAGTGCAAAAAATATTCAACAGCAACAAGGTCAAGAGGGCAAAGAGGAAACAACAGAGCAAGCTGATAATAAAGTAACACAAGAAACGGCTAATGATCCCGATAATCAGCAGCAATTCACTGAAGTTGAATTAAAACAGATTGGCGATTTAAAATTACGAGATAGTGAGGTACTGATCCATGAAAGGGCGCATTCAGCTGTTGGTGGACAATATGCGGGATCGCCGAGTTACAGTTATCAGACAGGACCTGATGGTGTTAAATATGCGGTCTCTGGTGAGGTTTCAATTGATACTTCAAGAGTGCCCAATGATCCGCAGGCAACGTTACAAAAAGCGCAACAAATTAAAGCGGCTGCATTGGCGCCGTCAGAGCCTTCAGGGCAAGATAGACGTGTTGCAGCAAAAGCGGATCAAATGGCCGCTCAAGCGCGCAGTGATATATTGCAACAAAATCAGGGAAATAGTGAGGGTAAAACAACAGGTTCAACTATTAGTTATGAATCATCTGTAGCAGAGCATTTTTCGGGTATGCAAGAATTAGCAAAAGATAGTGATTTACAACAAAAACTAAATAGTCGTATTCAACAGATCAATAGTGTTTATCAAAATTCATCAATAACTAAAGCCAGCCCGACCTTTCAAACTCAAATCTAGCAGCATTCTTTTATTTATTGCAAATAAAGTGTTGATTTAAATCAAGATTACATTGCTATTGCTTTGTCTCATAGATAATATAAGCAGATACAGGTATCAATAAAATTGATACTCACTAGAACTTGTTATTTAGGAAAGGAATGGATGAAGTATTCGCTTAAACAATTAGCTGTTTTTGATGCAGTTGCGAGCCAAGAAAGTGTTAGCGCCGCTGCCCGAAAGTTATCAATGACACAGTCTGCGGTCAGTATGTCACTTTCTCAATTTGAGAATGTATTAGATAGGCCGCTATTTACCCGCCAAGGTAACCGGTTGACACTAAGTCATTGGGGGCGCTGGTTAAGGCCGAAAGCTAAACGTTTACTGCAAGATGCGCAGCAGATACAGCTGGGTTTACATGATCAACAACTTATTAGCGGAAATTTAACCCTCTGTTCCAGCCAAACAGCAGCCGAGCATATTTTACCTAACCTTATCAGTAAAATTGATTCTGATTTCCCTGAACTACGTATTGAATTAATGGTTGAAAATACAGATCATGTTATTCAAAGATTATTAAACCATGAATGCGACTTGGGGATAGTCGAAGGGCGTAATGATGATAGCCGTATCAATCAAAAAAAATTAATTGATGATCACCTGGTGGTATTTACTAACCCTCACCATCCCTATGCAAAGTTAGATGTAGTGAGTCTCGCCCAATTAGAGCAAGCGAAGTGGGTTATAAGAGAGATGGGGGCGGGTACGAGACGAATCTTTGATGGTGCTGTACATGGATTGATTGAAAATATTAATGTTTGGAAAGTATATGAAAGTGTGCCTGTGTTAAAAGCGATGGTAAAAAATGGCTTTTATCTCGGTTGTTTACCTTATCTCGATGTTGCACAGGAAGTTGAAAATGGTCAGTTAGTGATATTACCAACACCCCAATTGGATATGAAACGTAGTTTATCCTTTGTATGGCGAAAAGATGCGGGTGAAAATCCACTCCGGGATTGTATTTTAGCTGAGGCTCGCCGCTTGATTGATCATCATGAAAAGCAAAAAGGTAAGACAAGTGTTCACCTCTCTTACCCATAAATACTGCGCAACTGGTTGGGGATGATAGCCAAACTAGTTTGGCTATCAGGCTAAATTAAGCCGCTTGTGTTTGAGGTTGATCGTTAGGAGTGTATTCTTTAACGACTAAATTTGCTAATTGGCGACGTGTTATTACACCACACAGTTTGCCTTGTTCAATGACCGGATAAACTGAAGGGCGGTTAGCAGCTGCAGCTTTTAAGCGTTCATCATAGCTTTGGTAATTACGACTAGTTAACATGGCATTATCGTTTACTGGAAATAGCTTTTCTTTATCTACAACCATAAATTCAAGCAGTGCTGTAATAGTTTGATTTGCATCTACCGTAAGTATTTCTGTCTGCATTGCATTACTTACTTGATAGCTTAATTCTGCCGAGTACTCTTCTGACCATAATAATCTTAAAATATCTTGTTGCGATACAAAACCGATCAATTGCTGGTTTAGGTCGACAATTGGTGCAGCACTAATTTCATGCTCAGTTAACAAAGCAAGCGCCTGGTAGATATCTTTGTCTTGTACAAATACGACTGGTGTTTTATCCATAATATCTTTTACGGTTAAGTTTTTTAATGTAGTTTTCATAATGTATGTTTCTCCGAAATTAGTTAATTGATTGTTGTTATTGTTGTTATTTGTATTGCTTGTTTTGTTTGCTCTGTTTTTATCTTCACCTTCGATTAACCAATACCCGATACCGACAAATAATCCACCTCCGACTATATTGCCAAGTGTTACAGGGATTAGGTTATGTAAAATGAAGTTAGACCAGGTTAGATGAGCAAAATCAGCTGGTGTAAAACCATGACTAATAAAAAAGGCTGGCTCGCTGATTACTTTGATGGTCAAACCAAGTGGCACCATAAACATATTAGCGATACTGTGTTCAAAGCCACTACTGACAAACATCGCCACTGGTAATATTAAAAGCATCGATTTTGCTAAAGTATCTTTGCTACTAAAGGTCATCCACGTACCTAAACAGACCAATAAATTACATAAAATACCTAATGCAAAGGCTTGCGCCCAGCTGTGTTCAAGTTTATGTTGTGCAACCTGCAGCGCATTAATTCCCCATTCACCGCCATCAAGCAGATGCATGCGAGCTGTTACCACAAGTGCGAGCATTGCTGCGGCACCGACAAGATTGCCTAAATAAACTCGAAGCCAACATTTCAGTAACTGGCCTGTTGAAAATAGACCTTGCGCCCATGCAACGGTGCTTAATACAGTGCTGGTAAATAATTCACCACCACAAACCACCACTAGAATAAGACCCAGGCTGAAAGCAAGCCCTCCCGCTAATCTGATTAGTCCCCATGGCGCATCATTTGCACCAGTTGTTACTGTGATGTAAAAAACAAATGCGATGGCAATAAAAGCTCCTGCAAAAATTGCTAATGCAAATGATTTTGCAACTGATTTCTGCACCTTTTTAAGACCGTATTCTTCGACCTGTTTTAATATACCGTGTGAGTTTTCCGTTTTTTTCTGACCTGTATTTATCAGTTTAATTGGATAATTGTTGTTAAGAACCATAATGTATATCGCGATAAATCACGCCTCTTATTTGTTGTTTACTTGTTTGTTTTCTATTGAGCACCATCTTCTCCTTGTATAAGTTCTATTGTGCTAATCAGTAATGTGTATACCCAAGTGCTTTGGGTAGAAATACAATAAGAGAAAAATAACGGTAATAATATTTGATAATATAAATACAAAGGTTCAATTAAATTGATGGGTGTGTGGGATGTTTTGCCAATAAAAATTCAGTCGCTTGGATGAATTTTTTTTAGCTAGGTGACTATACTTTGAGCTGTTTTTATTTGAAAAATCAGATAATCAAGCAGCAAGTGATTTTTTACTCCAATTTAGTTATTTTAATTTGAATCAGTCGTTGTTTCCGTGAAGATTTTGTCACTTTCGGATTAGCTGCTGTATTATGCATTTTGTATATATATTGGCGGTTTATGCTTGTGCAGTTAGTAAAAGGACAATAAATGACGTTAGTTAGCGCCATTCCAGAAAATAAAAAAATGTTGGTTATATTCCGTATGGAGCCCGGTTCGTTAGGGCCTGATGGTCGCGAGTATATAAACGAGTTTTGTGAGTTTGCACAAATGCAATTACAAGCATCTGCCAGTGCGTTTATTACCTGGTCAATTGTACCTCGATTAGATAAAACCTTAGCGGAAATGGAATTTCAAATATCATCAAAAAAATTAACCCGAAGTAAGGCAAGCCAGTATTTAAACCTGTTTGGGGAACATTTAGATCATTTTGAAGAGCAATTAGAAGATAATCTTGAAGCGATAATTAATCAATATTTTGGACGATGAATTAGAATGTATCTCTAAGATAAGCTGAAAAAGCAACTTTATACGTTAAAACGTATTAAGTAG
>NZ_CEZLMY010000001.1:38743-44081 GCF_983033635.1 Psychromonas sp.
AGATTTAACTATGATGGAATTATGTTAAAAAAGATTAAAGTAACGCAATTGCGTAAAGGCATGTACATCAATAATCTGAACTGTGGTTGGTTTGATCATCCATTTACGCTTAATCGTTTTAAATTAGAAAATGAAACCGATATTCGCAAAATCATTGCCGCGGGCGTAAAAGAGATCGAAATAGATACATCAAAAGGGCTGGATATTTTTGTTGAAGAAAGAAAAATAGAAAAGGCGACTATTGCTAAGGATATAAACAAAGATAGTGAAGATTCAGTTAAGAAAGTGACTGCGGTACAAGAGTTAGGTCAAGCCAAAATCGCATTTGCAGAAGCGGGTGAATTTATTACCGAGATGATGGCAAATGTAAAAATGGGCCAGCATGTAGAGTTAGAGCAAGTTAACCCTGTGATCAATAAAATGAGCGCCTCCATTTTACGTAATCAAAATGCTTTATTGGGGCTTTCGCGCATTCGCGTAATGGATAAATATACCTTTGAGCATTCTGTTAGCATCTCTGTTTTAATGATGTCATTTGCTAAAAGTATGGGGTTATCGATAAGAACAATTAATGATGTGGGAATTGGCGGGTTATTACATGATATAGGAAAAACACTTACGCCAAGTGAAATTCTAAATAAACCAGGGAAATTAACGCCACAAGAATTTGTGATTATGAAAAATCACGTTGTAGATAGTCGTAATATTTTGCAAAAAACTGCCGGGCTATCACAAATAGCACTGGATGTGGCCGCACAACATCATGAAAGGTACGATGGCAGTGGTTACCCTTTAGGGTTAAAAGGTGATGTGATCAGTCTTTATGGGCAGATGTCTGCAATAGTTGATGTTTATGATGCGCTAACGGCTGATCGTTGTTATCACAAGGGAAAGGAACCTTCAGAGGTCTTAAAATTATTACTCAAATGGAGTGGTACCCATTTTAATCCTGAGTTGGTAAAGAAATTTATTCAATCTGTTGGTATTTATCCAGCTGGAAGTTTGGTTTTATTAAGTAATCAATATTTAGCAACGGTAGTAGATTTTAATGATAATATGCTTAAACCTGAAGTTGAGGTATTTCTTAACACTAAAAAGCGCTGTTATGTGCCACGCAAAATTATCAATTTATCCGATTATAAAGATATTAAAATATTAAGTGTTGAATCGCACGCTAAGTGGAATGTACAACAGTAATTTTTTGTGATCTAACGGCAATAATGGTGGATATTCCAGCCATTATTGCAACTCTTTATAAAGACCATTCTCCCTTACCAAAGCGGTAAATAATTGCACTACCCAACTGGTTTTCATTGGTATGTGTTCGGGTGCTGTAATAATGGCGCCAATCACCTTGCAGTGCCCAATTATCATTAATTTTATAATGTATACCTAGTCCGCCATTGATTTGGAAACGTTTTTTATTTCGATCTTGATCGCGCATCATTTCACCTACACCTGTGGTGATAAATGGGCGCCAGTCTGATTGCGTGTTTAGATAATACTGCATATCCAGGCCGTAATTTTCATAAATGATACTGTTGTTGCTTTGCTTATCTTTTACTTCAGCTCTACTGTAGTTTAGACGGCTTGAAAAGCTGCGTGTAAAATATAAACCGACAGAAAGCTGTTTCCCATAGGCATTACTCATACCCCATTCGTTATCTAAATTCAGCCATATCCCGCCTGCAGAAATGCCAACAATTCCAGTATCAACAGGATCAATGCTATCACTTCTATAAGGTGCATATTTGGCTTTTTTACCGCTAATGCCAGGCAGTGCTTCGCTATCATCTGCACCGAACATATAGCTGACTTTAAGTCCTACTTGGTTTTCTGTTTCCCCTCCATAAGGCAATGCAGCCTGCTGGAAAGTAAAATAACCTGTACCAGCTTTGATGATATCGTCGCCAAACAAGTAGTTAATATTTCGACCAATAGAATCAACGGGATCAAGTAAAAACAGAGAGGTATTGCCGAGGATTTCTGAGCCTAGAACTGTACCGCCATTAAGCCAAATATCACGCTCTGTATTAAAAGCCCATTCTCCATAAACCCAACCTAAAACAGGTGTTACAACTAAATCTTGAATGGATGGTATTTCCGCAAAGGCTTCAAGACCGTATTCCCAGTAAAAAGTTGACATCATAAATGAGTATACAAATGCATCCCATTGACGATAGCCCGACTTACGAGCCGATTGGTAAAATACCCCGCCAAAATAAGGATGCGCCAGGTAATTTAAGTACCAATCATCACGATCCCATACTGGGCCGGCAGTGACATTATCCACCCATTTACTAGAAAGGTCATGATCATTATCTTCTTCCCAATTGGTTATTGTACTCGGCATTGCTCCTAATACGGCAACCACACCGACACCTAAACCGAAAACTGTATAGGTTTGTGATAATAATCGATCCGAGTCTTCTCCATTTTCGGGACTAAACAGGGATATCTGATAAGGGGAATCATAGAAGCTTGAATCAATCTCTTTTTCTTCCCAGAAAGAGTTCGTCGCTTTAATTTGATAAGCTTGGTCAACTGTTTGGCTGGATTGTGTCGCGTTTATATCATTATCAGCCATTGCAGCGCTTGAAATAAAAATAGCACTGAGGAAAAGGGCGTTTTTAGCTGATTTTGTTTGTTGACTGTTTTGGAAAAGCACGTGTTTGTTACTCAGAATAAATGGTAAAAATAGATGCTAAGGTCATTAAGCCTACTAGCAAATCACCCAGCAAAATAGGACGCAGGACGAATTTACAGCAAAAAGCAAAGCGGATCAAAAAAAATTGTAAGTAGAAAATCAAATAAACTAAATCTGAGATCTATATACCCAAGCCACCTCAAGATGCAGGAATCAGCAAGACGATAAATGATGAGATTCTAGGCAGAAGGTTGATGATCTAGTTATTCTAA
This sequence comes from Psychromonas sp., assembly GCF_983033635.1. Lineage (NCBI taxonomy): Bacteria > Pseudomonadati > Pseudomonadota > Gammaproteobacteria > Alteromonadales > Psychromonadaceae > Psychromonas > Psychromonas sp. The sequence goes on from NZ_CEZLMY010000001.1 coordinate 41,663, forward strand.
ATCAAAGCCTTCTAACAACGAAGATCATCGTTTATCGCCTTGCCCTTCGGGAGTTTCGCCCGAAAGCTAGCACTGCGTTGCAACACTTGAAAAGGGAATTACCATTCTCATCATGTTGCGCCTTGTTCTAGCATCCGGGCGAAGCTCTGAATCTGCATCTTGAAGTAGCTTGGGTATAATCATGCGTTTAACAAAAAAGCCCGTGTCAGTTTCCTGCCCGAGCTTTTTTGTCTTCTAATAGTTCAGATTTGAGTTTGCCATTGATAGACTGAGTATATTTAAACCCCAATTGATATTTTTATGGCAACTTAGCGGATGTAAAACCGAGAAGATAAACCAACAATAAAAATGCGAGTTACTATAAAGTTTGACTAAAAGGGGCTGTTTGCTATGGGAAATGAATTATTGAATATCTATTTAGCCATAGCTATTCACTTAACCTTAGAATAGTAAAAGTGGTGGAGCTATGCGGGATCGAACCGCAGACCTCAACGCTGCCAGCGTCGCGCTCTCCCAGCTGAGCTATAGCCCCACTTTAAGTTGCTATGTCATTATAGAAATGAACAGGGCGCATAATATGCGCCCTGTTTTTGTTTGTCAATTCAATATGTTAAAAAATAACTGCTATTTTAAATTATTGAGCGGCTTCACGTGCCGCAATAAATTCAAGTGCGCGACTGATACGTGCAATACTACGCTCTTTACCAATGAGGCGCAGAGTAACTTCTAAAGAAGGAGATTGACCCGCGCCTGTGATAGCAACACGTAGCGGCATACCTACTTTACCCATACCCACTTCTAACTCTTCAGCCGTATCATGGATTACTTGCTGAAGCGTTGCATCTGTCCAATCGTCGGTTGCCTGCAGTTTTTGTTGAACTAAAGCAAGTGCATCTTTAGCCACTGGGCGAAGATGTTTTTTAGCGGCAGTTGCATCAAACTCTTCATATTCTTCAAAGAAGTAACGGCTAGAGGCTGCTAAATCAACTAATGTTTTAGCACGCTCTGAAAGTGCAGTAACAATTTCAGACAGAGCAGGGCCATTAGTGGTATCGATTTTTTGATTAGCCATGTGCCATGCAAGGTGCTCGGCAACGTAAGCTGGATCAAGTGTTTTAATATAGTGTTGGTTTAACCAAAGTAATTTATCAGTATTAAATGCAGAAGGGGCTTTATTGATTGCATCTAATGAGAACAGCTCAATCATCTCCTGCTCAGAGAAGATCTCCTGATCACCGTTTGACCAGCCTAAACGTACCAGATAGTTTTTAAGTGCTTCCGGCAGGTAACCTTCATCACGGTACTGCATTACTGATACTGCGCCATGGCGTTTTGACAGTTTAGCTCCGTCATCACCTAAAATCATTGCAACGTGTGCATATTCAGGTAAAGGTGCGTCTAATGCTTTAAGAATATTGATCTGACGCGGAGTGTTATTGATATGATCTTCACCACGAACAACGTGGGTAATCCCCATATCCCAGTCATCAACAACCACACAGAAGTTATATGTAGGTGTGCCGTCGGTACGCTGAATAATTAAATCATCCAGTTCAGAGTTAGAAAATTCGATATGGTCACGCACGTGATCATCAAACTTAACTGAGCCTTCTTTAGGGTTTTTAAAACGCACAACAAAAGGCGCATCAGTTTCAATAGGTGCTAAATCACGACACTTACCATCATAACGTGCAGCTTCACCAGCTTTTTCTTGTGCTTCACGAAGTTCATTAACACGTTCTTTTGAACAGTAACATTTGTATGCTGTACCATCAGCAAGCATCTTTGTGATTATCTCACTATAACGATCAAAACGTTTTGTCTGGTAATAAGGACCTTCATCCCAAGTCAAGCCCATCCACGTCATGCCTTCCAAGATTGCATCAACTGCTTCTTGAGTTGAACGTTCAAGATCCGTATCTTCAATACGTAAAACAAACTCACCACCTTGGCTTTTAGCATGTAACCAAGAATAAAGCGCAGTACGAGCGCCACCAACGTGTAAATAACCAGTAGGACTTGGGGCAAAACGCGTTTTAACTGTCATCAATAAATATCCTTCATATATAGGAACGGAAATAATGCGCGTATTTTAACGAATACCATTGTAATTACATTAACTATTTTATTTTTATCGTTAACAACTAGTGAAATAATTCAAAATTGATGAAGAAATTAGCGAACATTGTTTACCCTTTGAGCTGTTGACCATAAAACACGATTTTTATTATAAAAAGTCTTGACTGAAAAAGGGCTGTCCCTATAATACGCCCCACAAACGACGCGGTTGATTCGTGTTGCTTGTAAAATTTAAAGATAGCGGTTAGTGCCGTTTTGCTTCGAGCTCGCTCGATGCCTTTAATATTAAAGATGGGCGATTAGCTCAGTTGGGAGAGCACCGCCCTTACAAGGCGGGGGT
>NZ_CEZLMY010000001.1:44181-63330 GCF_983033635.1 Psychromonas sp.
CGCCCTTACAAGGCGGGGGTCACTGGTTCAAGCCCAGTATCGCCCACCATCTTTAGCGCCAACAGCGATTCCTTTTTAAAAACTCCAAATGATATTTTTAACAGCATTTACTGCATGGAATAATAGTGTTATTTATCTGTGACGTTTGTCGTTCCTGACTTTTCTGATCTCACTTATTGAACTCTTTTTGTTAAATATTATTTCCACTATCCCTACCTGTATCTCCTTTGTAATAAGCTTTAGCCGAAAGTAATGGGTATTATCTCTTTGCTCAAAAAGACGTTGAGTTGCTCACTCATGAAGCTAGCGATATTAAGCGCTACTGAGCGATAAAATTAGTCAATATTGGATATATAGATTACCTGGTCAATAAAATGAATCTGCAATTTATGCAGCAGGTCTGTGTTGATTTTGTTTTATATAAAATGTGACCCGTGTCTTTGTAAGCGCTTTCTTTTCTGGTTTTGATTATTTGATACTTTAAACTTCCTGATTAGTTAGCTTTTAATAGTTTATTGGAGAAATAATGAAACTTTACCAAACAGTTAAAGATAGCGATTTTCTTTTGAGTGAAACGGATCTGGTTGATCTTCATAAAGGTTATGAGAAAGAGGATACAACGACCTATACCGATGCCGGTGAACTGCATAAGATCTATATGGATGAATCGAAAACATTTCAGGAGTGGGAAGGATTTGGAGGCGCGTTTACCGAGTCCGCTGCAGATGTTCTTAATAGAATGAGTCCGGATAAGCAGAAACAGATGATGGAAGCATATTTTCACCCGCAGAAGGGGATCGGCTATAACTTTTGTAGAACTCATATCAACAGTTGTGATTTTTCGTTAGAAAACTGGGCATGCTGTGAAACAGAAGATCCACAACTGAATGATTTTAATCTGGATCGCGATAAACAACAGATAATTCCAATGATTGAATGGGCTAAACAACTATCAGATGAAGAGATAACCCTTTTTTCTTCTCCATGGAGTCCGCCAGCATGGATGAAAACTAATGGGCAGATGAATAATGGCGGAAAGTTAAAAGATAAATATCGTCAGGCATGGGCACTTTATTATTGTAAATATATTAAAGCGATGCAAGTCGAGGGGATAACTATATCTGCCCTGACAATACAGAATGAGCCTGCGGCAACACAGGTATGGGATTCATGTGTATATACTTCGGAAGAGGAGCGTGATTTTGTCCGAGATTATCTTGGGCCTACTTTGGAAAAAGAGGGATTAGGGCATATTAAATTAGTATGTTGGGATCACAATCGTGCCGAAGCGTATGATCGAGCTCAGAAAATGTTTGATGATAAAGCTGCATGCAAATATGTCTATGGTATCGGTATTCACTGGTATATGGGAGATAACTATCAGAACCTGAAGTTGATTAATGATATCTATCCCGATAAAAAAATATGGTTTACCGAAGGTTGTCAGGAAGAGGGGCCTCATTTTGGTGACTGGAATGTGGGCGAACGTTATGCGCACTCGATGATTAATGATTTGAACCATAACACATCCGCATGGTGTGACTGGAACCTATTTCTTGATGAGACGGGTGGACCAAATCATGTTAATAATCTTTGCAGCGCACCCATTATTGGAGATACGGTTAACGATCAGGTGATTATAAATCCTTCATATTATTATTTTGGCCATTTTTCCAAATTCATAAAGAAAGGTGCGAAGCGTATCGCGGTATGTACTACAACTGATGTTATTGAAGCAACAGGCTTTATTAATCCTAATGGTGAAAAGGTATTAGTCGTATGCAATAATTCAGAACAAACTTTAACATACGCACTGCATAATATAGATAAGGGTTGTTATATCACTATGCTGCCGAGATCTATTCATACTGTGGTTATTTAACCGCTTTTATTTAAAGCTCCTGGAGATGGAACTTCAGGTAGCTTTAATATCAAATCCGATAATTTTCTATTCATTTATGCTTGTTAAAATGAATGCTAGTTTTGTTATTGATTTGATTCATAACATCCTGTTATTCACCACTTCGTGGCCAGCTAAAGCTGTTCAAAATCATTCATACAATTTTGTGTAATTAGAACAACTAGTTACTGCAATCAATGCCTTGCTTTCATCCATTTTCCCTACGCCTAAATAGATCACCTAATTAACGTAATTGGTATAAGTAAATATCCTTTTTGTAAAGAACTTTTTTAAGCCATAAAAAGTGGCACAGTTAATTTATATAATAAAAGGCAATATCTACAGAGAATATTCCTGCCTGCGCACAAATAATAGCCTGCGCCCGACAAATAACGGTTAATACTTATAATTTATTTAACACATTGATTAATCATATTAATTTTAATTACCACTAACCACTAAAGGTCGCGCAGATAATAGACTACTATTGTCTAAGTGTGATCGAAGTACAGCTTTCTAATAAATCATGTTGCCCCAGTGGTTTTCGTAGCATAATATCCCATTAAGAAAGCGCTTTCTTTGCAACATGGTTAAATTAATAATACTAAACAGTATTTGCTCATACATCGAAAAGTAACCGCTTTCTTCAGGTTATCTTAAACTAAAAAGGATTATTTAATGCATAGTAAAAAGATTTTAGCATCGATCGTAAGTGCTCTATTGATATCTTCAACCGGTGTAATGGCTGAAGATATTAAACAGGGAGGAACATTAGTCGTTCCTATTATCAATACTGGTTTTGTTGATAATTTCAACCCTTATACAACGGGTGGATTATATGACGGTGTGTTGTATGAGCCATTAATGATGTTTAACAATATGACTGGTGGTGTTGAATACCGTTTAGCAAAATCCGCTGAATATTCTGATGATTTGAAAACCATCACTGTTAAACTGCGTGATGGATTGCAATGGTCTGACGGTAAACCGTTAACGGCTAAAGATGTGGCATTCAGTTACAATATGACCAAGAGCGCACCTGCATTTGACCAAAAAGCGATTTGGACTACTGGTAATTTAATAAGTGTGAAAGCGACTGATTCAACGACTGTTGTCTTTAAATTAAATACTGCAGATTCAACATTTATTTGGGGCTTGCCTAAATACCATATCTTGCCGGAGCATATTTGGAGTAAGGTAGCTGCTAAAGACTTAGCAACGTTTATCAATCCAAATCCTGTTGGCAGCGGCCCAATGACTGATATTAAATATGTCAAGCCACAACAGCTGGAAATTTGTCGTAATGACAACTACTACCTTGAAAACCGTCCCTACATTGATTGTATTACTTTCCGCTCATACAATGATAATTCGCAAATTCAACCTGCATTAATGAAAGGTGAAATTGATTGGGGCTCTAACTTTATTGCTGATATCGATAATACTTATGTAGCTGCCGATCCTAAAAACAATCATTACTGGTACCCGGCTAATGACGCAATCCACCTTTATGTAAATACTCAAGAGAAGCCTTTTGATGATTTGAACGTGCGCAAAGCTTTATCTATGGCATTGAATCGTGCTGAGATTGTTGATATTGCTGCTTATGGTTACCCGACGGCTAACTTTAATGCAGGTGGTATCGCTGAACTTTATGCCCCATTTGTCAACAAATCAATTTCAGAAAAATATAAAGAACTTACGACATATAATCCTGAAAAAGCCAAGCAGCTGCTTGATGATGCGGGTTATAAAGATAGTGACGATGACGGATTCAGAGATATGGCTGATGGCCAGAGAATTGAATTTGATATTAATGTTGTTAGTGGTTGGACTGACTGGATCCAAGTAGTGCAGATGGTGACAGAGTATTATGAAGAGATCGGAATCAAAGCGAACGTTAAAACAGTTGACTGGTCTACTTATGACTCTGGTTTAAAAGACAGTAAATACAAAATGTCTATTAACTGGTCAATGGTTGGTACTAACCCGATTGAAGCTTACCAGACCTATTTCTTAACGTCGCAGGTTGGTAAAAGCTGGCATGCTGGTCATGGTGTACATTCAGCAGAAATTGATACGCTGATTAACAGTTTCGGCCTCACTAATGATGCTAAGAAACAACAGGCTATACTTGACGAACTGCAGGAGTTTACAGCTGAAAATATGCCGTTTATTCCACTGTTTTCAAATGCAACCTGGTTCCAGTACAGCACAGCTAAATTTGTTGGCTGGCCTAGTGAGAAAAATCCGTATGTGCAACCAGTTTTTTACAATGGCGGTAACCGTAACTTAATTATCAACAATCTTCACCTCAAGTAATTTAGTTTTATCAAAAGAGCCACTTTGTGGCTCTTTAATAATTGGAAAAAATCATGAGTTTTTTATTACGTCGACTTAGCTTTTATTTCACTGCTTTCCTGATAGCAATATCCTTTAACTTTCTACTGCCAAGAATGATGCCGGGCGATCCTGTTGAGGCAATGTTCGCCGCTGCACAAGGTAAAATGGATCCTGCACAGATGGATGCGGTAAGAGAGATGTATGGTTTTATGGACGGCTCTCTTTTTGAGCAGTACATATCATATATTCAAAGTGTCTTTACCCTAGATCTTGGACCCTCAGTATTAATGTTCCCTATTGATGTGACGACGGTTGTCGGTATGTCTCTGCCATGGACCATGTTTTTAGCATTAGGCTCATTGATTGTCGCTTTAATTATTGGGGTCTCGATAGGAACCTATGCATCATATCGTCGAGAAGGTTTCTTCGGACAATTTGTCCCGCCATTTTTAGCTTTTTTGAGTAATTTCCCCTATATCGTAACAGCGCTATTACTGTTTTACTTTTTCGGCTTACAGCTTGAACTTTTACCGCTTGCATATACCTACGACCCGGCAATAGATCCTGGATTCACTTTAGAATTTATCGGCAGTGTTTTAAAACATGCGATTTTACCTATGGGTTCAATGATTTTAGTGGGTATCGCGACTTGGGTATTTAATATGCGTAATGCGATGATCAATGTGCTTGGTGAAGACTATGTGACAATGGCTGAAGCCAAAGGCTTAAGCAGTTACCGTGTGATGTATCGTTATGCAGGTCGAAATGCAATATTACCTGTTGCAACAGCAATCGCGATGGCGATTGGTTTCTCCTTTGCCGGTTCAATTATGACTGAGGTGGTGTTTAACTATCAGGGTTTGGGAAATATCCTGCTTAAAGGGATTATGGCGCGAGATTATCCTCTTATCCAAGCCATTCTACTGATTCTGGTTTCTGCCGTGTTAACAGCAAATTTCATAGCCGATCTACTTTATGTATGGCTTGACCCTCGTATTTCTAAATAAGGTATAGATATGAATAATTCAATCACATCAGATGCTAATGCACCTGTTCCTCATCATGAAAGTGAGTTTAGACAGAAATGTCGCGCTGCATGGATGAAAACCAAAGCGTTTTTTCACGGTAATCCGCCAGCCATTATTGGTGGTTTTTTAATGACAGTTATTCTGCTTGGTGCTTTATTCGCGCCGGTATTATCCACGCATAATCCAGATAAGCGTGTCGCTAGACCGCATGAGGCCCCAAGTGCTGATCATATTTTGGGCTCAACGCGAAATGGCCGAGATGTATTTAGTCAAGTACTTCAAGGCGCAAGAAAAACGCTGAGCGTTGCTCTTTTTGCCGGCATTATTGCCACGGTAATAGCTGTTTCTGTCGGAGTTACCTCTGGTTATTTTGGTGGAAAAATTGATGAATGGATGAACTTTGCGACTAATGTATTCCTGGTATTTCCACAGCTGCCCTTATTGATTGTACTTGCGGCCTTTTTGGGGCAGGTTAGCTCGATAGTGATAGCCGTGCTGCTCGGCGTAACCTCCTGGCCTTGGGGGGCGAGGGTAATCCGCTCGCAAACATTGGCAATTCGCAGCAAAGAATTTATTATTTCTGCGGAAGTGATGGGTGAATCGAAAGTACGTATTATTCTTGTGGAAATTCTGCCTAATCTAATTTCAATCGTATTTGGTGGTTTTCTCGGCACCGTTATCTATGCAATGGGCGCTGAAGCGGCTCTTGGTTTCCTGGGTTTAGGTGATGCCACAGAAGTAAGCTGGGGATCAATGTTGTACTGGGCGCAAGTATCTTCTTCTTTATATACTGGCGCATGGTGGGAGATGCTTGTTCCTGCCATTGCTTTAGCATTAACGGGCGGTGCATTGGCACTCATCAATATGTCGATTGATCAGGTCAGTAACCCGAAACTTAAAACCGGCCCGCATCTGAAATTATGGAAAAAATTGAATAAAGAAGCAAATAAACGTAGAGGTCTAGTATGAACAAACCACTGTTAGAAATAAATAACCTTTGTGTTGATTATGTATCCCCAAATGGTATCGCAAGAGCGGTTAATAATGTCAGCTTATCGATTAAACCCGGTGAAACGCTTGGAATTGCAGGGGAATCAGGTTGCGGAAAAAGCACATTAGCCTTTGCCATTGCGCGTTTGCATAGAGCGCCGGGGTTAATACCTGAAGGGGAAATTCTTTATAATGGCAAAGATGTATTAAAAATGTCAGATAAAGAGTTGCGCGATTTTCGTTGGAACGATGCGTCTGTTGTTTTCCAAAGTGCGATGAATTCATTAAACCCGGTTATTACCATCGGCGAGCAGCTTACTGATGTGATTCTCGCGCATAAAAAAATTACTGTTAAAGCGGCCACAGAGAAGGCGGTTGAATTACTTGCTATTGTTGGGCTTCCTGGCGATCGTCTCAAAAGTTTCCCGCACCAGCTTAGTGGTGGAATGAGGCAGCGTGTTGTTATTGCGATTGCATTAGCGCTTGAACCTAAGCTTATTATTATGGATGAGCCTACCACTGCGTTAGATGTGGTTGTAGAACGCGAAATCTTAAATGAACTTTATGATTTAAAAGAAAAATTTGGGTTTTCGATTTTGTTTATCAGCCATGATTTAAGTTTGATGGGAGAAATTGCAGATCGTATTGGCGTTATGTATGCCGGTAATCTGATTGAAATTGGTGATGCGAAAACAGTATTTACTAACCCATCTCATCCTTATACCAAAGGTTTGATCTCTTCATTCCCGACGATTCATGGGCCGAAGGAGCGCCTCTACGGCATTCCTGGTGATCCGGTTAATTTGTTACATTTGCCAGAAGGTTGTAATTTTAATCCGCGTTGTGGTGATTGTATGGATATTTGTAAAAAAGATGAACCTCAGTTGATTGAATTGAGTGTCGATTACAAAGCCGCTTGTTACAAATTATAAGGAATGGATGATGGATACGTTAAAAAGTCCTGAAGTAGTACTTTCAGTTAAAAATATGATAAAAGATTTTCCTATCGGTCAGTCTAATAATAAAAAGAATTTAATGCGCGCGGTGAATGATGTTTCATTTGATTTGTGTAAAGGCGAAGCGCTGGCTATTGTTGGCGAATCAGGTTCAGGTAAAAGTACCGGAGCTCGAATTCTAACGCGTATTTATGATAAAACAGGTGGCGATATCACTTTTAAAGGGCAACCTTTAGAGGAGTTCGTTAAGGAACATGGAACGCTTGAATATGCACGCCAAGTGCAGATGATTTTCCAAGACCCGTTCGGATCACTCAATCCGGTACATTCTATTTTTCATCATATTGCACGCCCTCTGCTTATTCATAAGCGCGGAAATAAAGAAACGGTTGAGAAGCTGGTATATGAACTTCTTGAATTAGTTGGCTTGTTTCCTGCGGTTGAAACTGCAGAGAAATACCCGCATGAATTGAGTGGTGGGCAAAGACAACGTGTTGCCATTGCACGCGCACTCGCCGTGGATCCTGAAGTTATTTTAGCCGATGAACCGATATCTATGCTGGATGTATCTGTTCGCTTAGGTATTTTAAACTTAATGGCCGATCTTAAAGATAAACACGGCATTTCGTTTATGTACATTACCCATGATATTGCAACGGCAAGATATTTTGCAGAAAAAACGGCGGTTATGTATGTCGGACATATGGTTGAGTGGGGCAGCAGCGACAAAGTTACGCAAACACCACAGCATCCGTATACGCAATTACTGCTATCTGCAGTGCCGGAAGCCGGACGAAGCGGTCGTCGTGAATTGGGAGCTAAAAAAGGGGAAATACCAATGTGGAAGCCTGATACGAAAGGCTGCCCATTTTCAGCGCGTTGTCCGCGAGCATTAGATTGCTGTAGTGAGAGCTTCCCTGAAGTAACTCAAGTAGCAGATGATCATTTCATCCGCTGCCATAATATTTAATCTATTAATCATTTAGCGTAACGTGCTTATGAATATGGCTAAGATTCATACATAAGCACTTTTTTTTATTCAGCGCACAAAAGAAAGCGCTTACATTACTGGGTTTTACCATGACAAACGAAAATATTAACAATTCATCGGGCGATATCTCGGGAAAATTTGTTGCCATTGACGGCGATAAATACTATCAGATCAAAAATGCAGATCAGATGGCACCATTTTTTATCAGTGTTGTATCGGCTAGTGATCACTGGTTATTTATTTCATCTACAGGCTGCTTATCTGCTGGTAGAATTCGTCCGGAAAATGCTTTATTCCCATATAAATCTGTAGATTACATCCATGAGAGTGCGGAAAATACAGGCAGTAAGACAATTGTTAAAGTGCTAAGCGAAAACGGTTGCAGACAATGGGAACCGTTCAATGTTCAGCACAATAGTCTTTACCAGGTTCAGCGTAATCTTTATAAAAATGTTGCCGGTGATAAGATTATTTTTGAAGAAATTAACCTTGATCTGGGTCTGACCTTTAAATATCAATGGGCTACCAGTGAGCAATACGGTTTTGTAAGAACATCGACATTAAAAAATGATTCCAAGCAGGAAGTGGAACTAGAGTTAGTGGATGGCATTCAAAATATCTTGCCACCGAATGCACCGCTTGCACTTATGCAGACAAGCAGTGCGTTACTTGATGCTTATAAGTGGAATGAACTGATGCCGGAATCTACACTGGCAACCTACAGCTTGTATGCAAAATTAAGCGATCGTGCCGATCCTGCTGAATCATTACTTGCAACAACTGTGTTTAGTGTTGTCGATGACTGTCAGTCGATATTACTGTCAAGTGAGCAACTTAATGTTTTCCGTCGTGGTGAACAAGTTTGCAATGAAACGTTACGTCGTGGTTTAAGAGGTGCATATTTCATTCATAAAAACTGTCAGCTTAAACCTGGTCAGGAAAACAGCTGGAAGATAATCGCTGATATCGACAAAACACATAGTGATATTGCGACTCTACAGCAGAATTTACAGGCTAATGTAGCTGTTGAAAGTAATATCAAGCAGTCAATTGATGCCAACCATCAGGATCTTTTAATGTTGATGGCAGGCAGTGATGCTTACCAGAAAACGGCTGAAGAAGAGACGACTGTCCATCATTATGCCAATGTGCTGTTTAATAACATGCGTGGCGGCGTAGTAGTTGATCACTACTGGGTTGAAAAAGATGACTTTATTAAGACGCTGACAAATACCAATAAAGTGGTTGCGGCAAGAAATGCAGATTTCTTTGCTGGTTTAGCTGAGCGTATTGAATATCAAGAGCTAATCGCATCAGCGGCAGAGCAAAATGACCCGCAGCTTGTACGTCTTTGTCATGAGTACCTGCCGCTTACTTTCGGTCGTCGTCATGGTGATCCAAGTCGTCCGTGGAACCATTTTGAGATTAAATTAAAAGATGAAAATGGTGACCGTCTATTATCTTACCAAGGTAACTGGCGTGATATTTTCCAAAACTGGGAAGCATTAGGTCTTAGTTACCCGAACTTTATCAAATCATTTATTTCCAAGTTTGTTAATGCATCAACAGTTGACGGTTATAACCCTTACCGCATCACCAAAGCAGGTGTTGACTGGGAAATGTTAGAGGAAGATGATGCTTGGAGTAATATCGGTTACTGGGGTGATCATCAGATTATTTACCTGCTTAAATTCTTAGAACTATCTAAGAAGTACCAGCCAAAAGAACTTAATGAATTATTAAGTGCTGAAATCTTCAGTTATGCAAATGTGCCTTATGAAATTGAAGGTGTAGAAAAATTATTTGCTGATGCTAAAAACACTGTTATTTTCAACGATGACAAACAAACTGTTATCGAAGAGCGTGTTGCACAGTTAGGTAGTGATGGTCGATTGTTACTGGATACAGATAACAATGTTTATATGGTTAACCTGACTGAGAAACTATTAGTTCCTTTACTGGCTAAACTGGGTAACTTGGTTGTTGATGGTGGTATTTGGCTAAATACACAACGTCCTGAATGGAATGATGCAAATAATGCGATCGTTGGTACTGGTTTATCAATGGTAACTCTGTATTACATGCGCCGCTATGTGGCTTTCCTACAAGAATTACTTAAAGCTAACAGTGGTAATGTACAACTGTCAGCTGAATTAGCACAATGGGTTGTTAGTACTTCACAAATCTTACAAGAAGCTAATGCACTTATTAAAGTTTCAAGCATCAGCAGCGAAGCACGCAACAGTGTTCTTCGTAAACTGGCAACTGCTGCTGCGGATTACCGCGCTGCTGTTTACAAAAATGGTTTCTCAGGTAAGACAACTGTTGACTGTGCAGCTATCAGCGAAATGCTAACCGTTAGCTTGCAAGTGATTGATGAAAGTATTAAGACTAATCTACGTAAAGACGGTTTGTACAATGCTTATAACATCATCAATTACACAGCAGACAGTGTAAATGTAGATCTGCTTTATCCTATGCTTGAAGGTCAAGTGGCGGTATTATCAGCAGGTGTATTAACACCAGCAGAAGCTGTTTCTTTACTTGATAATTTATACGCCAGTGAAATGTTCCGTGAAGATCAAAAAACCTTCATGCTTTATCCTGATCGTGATTTATCTCGTTTTGCTAATAAAAACTGCATCGATACAGCACGCGTAGACGGTAATGCATTACTTAAAGAGATGGTTGCTAAAGAGGATCGTCGTATTGTAGAAATGGATGCTGAAGGTACTTATCACTTTAATGCAAACTTTGAAAATGCAGGCGTATTAGCAGCAGCGTTAGAGGCGGCTAAATCTGATTATCAGGATATCGATTCTGCAGCCTTAACTGATGTATTAGCAAGTTATGAAGAAGTGTTTAATCATCAGGCGTTTACAGGTCGCTCTGGGACTATGTTCGGTTACGAAGGGCTTGGCTCTATCTACTGGCACATGGTATCAAAACTATTGCTTGCGGTTCAGGAAAACTATTTTGCTGCATGGAAACTTGATCCTGAGTCACAGGAGACAAGAAAGCTTGCTGAATACTACTATAAAGTGCGTTTAGGTATCGGCTTTAATAAAACGCCTGACGTTTACGGTGCATTCCCGACGGACCCGTACTCGCATACGCCTAAGCAAGCCGGTGCTCAACAGCCGGGTATGACCGGTCAAGTAAAAGAGGAGATTCTAACGCGCTTTGGTGAATTAGGTCTGATTGTTGAAGATGGTCAGATTCATTTCAAACCTTCTCTGCTTAAAGAAACTGAGTTTTTATCTGCTGATGACGAATTTGATTTCATTAATCTTAATAATGAACATCAAACAATCACTCTCTCTGCGAAAAAGTTGGCGTTCACTTACTGTCAGGTTCCTTTTGTATATGAGATTGCGGGAAATGGTGTTGCTAAAGTAGAGGTTAAACTGGAGAACGATGAAACGGTACAGCTAAACACTTTATCACTTAATACAATGCTTAGCCGTCAGATATTTTCGCGTCGCAGTGGCGTTAAACAGGTCACGGTTTCTATCCCGGCAACGATGTTATTGAAAACACATTAGGAGTAACTGTGAATAGTCACCTTTTAGAGGTGTCTGAATATAATACGGCGGGATATTCTCCCGTCGTTGACTTTCAGGCATGGCGAGTCGCAATGCTCAACTACATTGATGAGTTAGAAGCTGATAAAATTGATAACTTTCAGTGTCATAACGAAACCGATGAGGTCTTTGTATTGTTATCAGGCAAGTGCATCTTATTTTGTGCTGAGCTTGATAAGCAGGGCAGTATAATAGACATAATCAGTTGGGATATGGAAATCAACAAAACCTACAATATTAAGCGCGGCATTTACCATACACATACACTTAGTGAAGATGGCAAGGTTTTGATTGTGGAAAATAGTGATACAAATGATGGTAACTCACCATCGATCATTATTGATGACACTATCCGTCAGCAGCTGCTAAAAATAACCTCAGGTTTATGGACGTAATTATTATTCGTTATTATTAAAGGCAGTTTATCTGCCTTTTTTTTCGGGATTTTTTTGGGGAAGCGAACCCTTTTAAGAATAGTGCAGCAGTAACTTCATTAATGTCGCTTTATGCCTTACAGAAACAACAAGTCACCACAATTCTGCAACAGATAACCCTTGAAGAATAAATTCACAGCTAATACCAATCCGCTTAATCTTGTGATCTGTTTTCGGAAGTTTGGCGAATTGAACGCCAGTTCAGGTTTATGAGCGGGTAAGTTCTACGAACCCTGGTTCTTCAGTCGCGCCAGTAGTATTGCGCGGTTTAAACCGCACTTCCAAATATTCAAACAGATCAATTAGTTTTGCGGATTGGTATAATTTAGCAGTTTGCAGGAGATGTTGAGCAATAGCGCGGTTAATTAACCCTTGGTAAATAGGGCGTATCTGCTAATGCAGATATAGAGTTAGGGGAGGGTGAGGCTCCCCTGATAGATAGCCAAGTAACTTGGCTATCTTAACTACTTTATTTTTTTCACTGAATCTCTAATGATCAACTCAGGCGCCAGTTTGTTAGTTACTGAATATTCATCATTATTGACTAAAGCGAGTACGCAGTTGGCGGCTTCAATACCCATTTCTATAACAGGAAAGTTAACGGTCGTGAGTTTAGGTCTTATATGCTGGCTATAGGTATCATTATCATAACCGACAAGGGAAATATCTTTGCCAACCGTAAGGCCTCTTTCACTACATACATCATAAGCAGCTAAGGCGATATTGTCGTTTTGGCAGAAAATAGCCGTAATTCCATTATCGCGATCCAGTAAACGCTTGACCTTTTCATGGTTGCCGTCATGATCAAAGCGTCCTTCTGCAATCAAGCTGGCATCGTAGCGTATGCCGTATTCAGCAAGTGCATTTCGATATCCCTGCAGGCGGTCACGGCTGTCAATTTTGCTAAGCTGCCCGGTGATACAAGCAACCTTAGTATGGCCTGATTCAAGTAAGTACTTAGTAGCAAGATATCCGCCAAGCTCATTATCGATACAGATACATTGGTTAGATAATTCAGGTATATAGCGGTTTAGAATAATTGTCGCTGTTGTTTCTTTGGCTATTTTGATTAATTCATCATCAGATAACGTATCAGAGTGAATGATTAAACCATCAACTTGTTTAGACTGAAGAAATCGAATCGAGTCTATCTCTTTTTCTTTTGATTCCTGGCCGCTAGTAACAATTAAATGCATATTTTTTTTACGAACAGTATCTTCAGCGTTATGCATCAAAGGCCCGTAGAAAGGACCTTCAAGTGAGCCTACCAGCATGCCGATACTGTTTGAACGGCTCGATGCCAGTGCTTGAGCAAAGGCATTTGGTTTATAACCCAATTTTTCTATTGCTTCAAACACCTTAATTTTATTTATTTCTTTTACCGTAGGGTGGCCATTTAAAGCTCTTGAAACCGTCGCTTGAGAAACTTGGGCAAGTTCGGATACTTCCTTAATGGTGATCAACTTACTCTCCTGATAATATTTTGTTGAACGGCTTAAACGGAGTGAACATTATTTATTATTAAAAGTGTTCACTCAGTTCAGTGACTGTAATTTTATTTTTTGAATTTTGAACCTTGAATTAACGCAGTGCAAGCGCTTTCGTTACGTTCTGACGACGTCCGCACATTATATGAAAAATCATATGCACAAGTTAGCCACTAAATCTGCATTTTTTACGTTTTGCAGATATATCAGAGCTGTTTTGTGATGTTTTCGGCTAATTAGATTAGTTCAGCAGTGAGTTTCAATAGTGTGACTCAGATCTAATGAAAGCGCTTACTTTAGTGATATTGCTCACTTTATGTCTTACATTTTATCTTTATACTTGTTTCAGAAATTGGCCAACGGGTTTTTAATTGTTTTTAGACTATTATTCAATCACGTTTGGTCATTTTTTAAAACAAGAAAAGAAAGCGCTTACTTGGTGTTTTACTTATCGATACACGGAAAAGCAATAAAATTATGGAGTTACAATGAAACTATCAAAATTAACACTTGCATGCCTTCTTGCAACATCGGGTCTTTCAGTTACTAGTGCGACTAATGCTGCAACGACTGACGGCTTTGAATTTCACGGCTACTTTCGCTCAGGTGTGATCTTAAGCGTTGAAGATGATTTTAAACGTTCAGCATGGCAAGGTGGTAAAGAAACGCTGGGTCGTTTGGGTATTGAAGCCGACAATGATATGAATTTTGAGCTGATCAAAAAATGGGCATTTGATGACGGAAAATCTATCCGTATTCATGTTGCTGTTGCCGGTACAGGTACTGATAAAGCGCTGGGTTCTTCAGTTGATGCTGACTCAACATCTAACAGTATGGGTTTTGGCCAAACATATGTTGAGATGGGCGGTATTACTGAAACTGGTACTTTCTGGGCGGGTAAACGCGATTACGGTAAAGACAACTATATCTTTATGACAGATTTCTTCTACACGCAGATGTCTGGTTTAGGTATTGGTGTGAGCGATTACGAGATCGGTGATACTAAATTTGATTTCGCTTATATGACAAGTGATAGAAATGATGCTGACGGCCGTCCGTATCCTTGGGGTTCAACTAATACTAATAACATCATGCATTCTGTTCATGTTGGCGCAAACTTTGGTAGTTTCGAGTTGCACGGTCAGGTTAAAACTATGCCTGATAACTGGGATGCTGAAGGTAATGAATACGCTGAAACAGGTGCCGATCTAACTGCTATCGTTCATCTTGATAGCTTCCTTGGTCTTCCTGGTAATGGTTTCTCTAAAATTATCGGTCAGGTCGGTGTAGGTCTAGGCTCTAATCAGTTACTAGGTGGCACACTGAATGTCTACAACGCCTATGTTGCTGGTGGCCCTGGTCCTGCAACGATGACTTACATTGATGAAGATGATCTGTCTGCACGTTTCTTACTTTGGGGTGGTTACTTCCTAGAAGGCGGTATTAATCTGTTCCCTGCGCTGCAAGCTCAATACAATGATAATGAAGATGGCAGTTCAAATTACTGGGCATCGGCAATGGTACGTCCTACCTTCCCTGTATCTGATAACTTCTTTATTGCTACTGAATTCGGTACGCAATACAACCATTGGGACAGTGGTACAGGTCAGGAAGGCAGTGGCAATAACGCTAAAGCTACCATCGCACCAACTTGGATTATCGGTACTGGCCAAGGCCCTGCACCTGAAATCCGTCTGTTAGGTACTTACTTAAATCATGCATCTACTAACGCCGGTGATGATGATTTCATTGTAGGCCTACAAGCTGACATGTGGTGGTAGGAATTATAGAATTTAGAATTACATAATTCTTTATTCTTAATTATCAAGAGCCATCACTCATAGAGTGATGGCTCTTTTGTTTTATTAATCTTGGAATAGTTATATTTATGTTCTGTAGTAAAAAATTGATGTTAACTGTGATTGTGCTCGTCACAATTTCTTCAGCTTACATTATGTTAAGCGGCAGTGATTCAGTAAGCACTGTAACAGAGTCGAAAGTACCTTATTTTGCACAGTGGCCGGCGACAGAAAGTGCGATTGGCAAAGATCCGCAAATTGAAAAGAGAATAACTGAAATACTGGCACTAATGACGCTTGAAGAAAAAGTTGGGCAGATGATCCAGCCGGATCTGCGTGAAGTGTCACCGCAGGAAGCAAAAAGCTATAAATTAGGTTCATTATTAAATGGTGGCGGTGGTTGGCCTAATAATAATAAATATTCTACAGCACAAGATTGGGCGAAAGAGTCAGATAAATATTGGTTAGCTTTAGAAGAGGCTTATCAAGGACGAGGATTTAAAATTCCGTTTATGTGGGCGACCGATGCGGTCCATGGCCACAATAATGTTTTCAAAGCGACAGTTTTCCCGCATAACATTGGTTTAGGGGCGGCAAATAATCCGGATCTTATTTATGAAATCGGTAAGGCGACCGCGCTGGAGATTGCAGCGACAGGTCTTGACTGGACATTTGCGCCAACGGTTGCAGCTCCGCGAGATTACCGTTGGGGTCGTGTATATGAAGGTTACTCGGAAGATCCGGAAATTATCTATCAATATGCCGGCCGTATGGTTGCAGGCATTCAAGGTGGGGCTGCAGGGCTTGCTGGCGACAGTAATGTTATTTCCAATGTAAAGCATTGGGTTGGTGATGGTGGTACGAAAAATGGTGTCGATCGCGGTGAGAACCATTACTCAGAAGATTATTTACGTAATATTCATGCAACGGGTTATTTTGCAGGATTAAATGCGGGTGCACAGGTTGTTATGACCTCGTTTAACTCCTGGCATAACGATGCCAATTATGATCAAGTTGCAGATGGCGAATACAATAAAAAACTTCATGGCAGTAAATATCTGGTTACCGATGTACTTAAAAACAAAATGGGTTTTGACGGGATTGTCGTAACAGATTGGAATGGTCAGAGTGAGATCTCCGGTTGTAGCGCAGCAAACTGTCCAGCTGCGGTCAATGCGGGTAATGATGTGTTTATGGTAACAGCACGTAGTGACTGGCAGGCATTTTACCGCAATGTGATTGCGCAGGTTAATGACGGCACTATCGCGTTATCACGCATTGACGATGCGGTAACCCGAATTTTACGCGTTAAACTTCGTGCTAATTTATGGGCGAAAGCAAAACCTTCACAGCGTCCAATTGCCGGACATCAAGAACTGCTTGGTTCAGATAAGCATCGCGCATTAGCACGCCAGGCGGTTAGTGAGTCACTGGTATTATTAAAAAATGCCGGCAATATTTTACCTTTAGCCGACGATCAGAAAATCCTAATTGCAGGCAGTGCTGCTAATGATATCCAGAAACAGACTGGTGGGTGGTCACTAACCTGGCAGGGCAATGAAAACAGTATTGAAGATGATTTTCCCGGTGCGACAACCCTACAGATGGCGTTACAGGCTGTTGTTGGTAGTGAAAATGTAATTACTGAGATCAGTGATACTGATGAAAACAGCGTGGCGATTGTTGTTATTGGTGAAGATCCTTATGCTGAAATGTTTGGTGATATAAAAGCCAATAAGACATTGGAATTCTCTACTATTAAACCCTCCTATCTTGCCGATTTAGAAAAGATCAAAGAGCTTAAAGCCGCAGGTTTGAAGGTGGTAACGGTTTTCTATTCCGGGCGTCCGCTTTATGTAAATGAAGAGATCAATAATTCAGATGCATTTGTGGCTGCATGGCTTCCCGGCACGGAAGCGGGTGGTATTACCGATCTGTTGTTTAATAAACAAGGTATGAACTTTACCGGGCGCTTATCTTACTCATGGCCGATGAAAAAATGTTCAACAACAATTAACCGCGTTGCAGCCAATATCCCTGATTATCAAACACCGGCAACAGAGCAGGATATCAGTGGCGAGCATAAACCATTATTTGCTTATGGTTATGGACTCTCTTATGGCTCTGACGTTTCATCTGAACATGATTTAAACAACCTAGAACTTGATTCCCGAGATTTTGGTTGCGGTCAGAATGCACCTGATGACGGTGTTGCAGCAACTAATATGGAAATTTTTGGTCGTGACTCCTCTGCAGAATTTGTGGCAAGGATCGGGGGGGATGCAAATGGCTGGGCTGGTGTTGATGTTTCAAATGGTAGTGAAACCTCGATCGGTGGTTTAACAACAACGCCAATTAACAACAAACATCAACAAGATGCATTGAATGTCGTATTTGACGGAAAAAATGCTGCGCAGCTGTATATGCAGACGGGTAATACATTAACCCTTGATAAAAATGCCTATGCTAATGCTGATTCAACATTACAGTTCGATATTCGTATGATCAAAGCGCCAACGGCAGACACTAAAATCGCGATGCATTGTGAGTGGCCATGTTTAGCTGAAGTCAAAATTAATGATTTTTTACCAGCCGTCTCAACTGACTGGACAAGGATTAAAATTCCGCTTAGTTGTTTTACCAGCGCAGGAATGGACTATTCGTTATTAAATACCTCCTTCTTGATAACGACCGCTGGTGAGGCTGAGTTTGATTTAGGTGAAATCCGTTTTGTCCCTCGTAGTCTCGATGCAGCCACTGATCAACTGAGTTGTGCATCTTTAGCCGAGCCTGTATTAGCTCCATTAGATGAGGCTATCTCTGTTATTTGGAGTGATAGCTGGAAACCGAGTGTCTCAGTATGGAGTGCGCATACAACAGACTGGAGTCCTGCACCCGATCTTATTACCACTGAAACCGTTGTTGATAATGGCAGCTCTGTGGTGAACGTAACCTACAACGCAGACAGCCCGGAAACAGACAAAGGCGTGGTTATTTTAAGTGGTGAAACACAAAATTTAACTAACTATGCGGCTACGGGAACATTGCTGTTTGAGCTGCTGGTTAGCAATTATGCTGCTAATGTTGACGGATTGGTGGTCAAAATGGAAGGCCCGGCGAGCAGTGGTGCGGAATATTTCCTGCCTGCTATTGCAGTTGGTAAATGGACAGCTATTTCAGTGCCAGTTAGCAAATTAGTTACTGATGAAATAGTGAAAACGATTGCTAAACCCTTTGTAATATTACCAGCGTGGGCTAACCCTCAAGCGGGAGTGGAATTTAGTTTCAAAAATGTTCGCTTAGTTAAATAAGAGATAATTTAGTTAAGTAGCTAGATAAGAGGAGAGAGGGTTACCTCCTTCCTCTTATTAAACTTTGTATGACCGGTTATATACCCAAACTACTTATTAATCTGGATTTCTATCTAGGTGGTTTGGTTATATATGATATTTTCTCTAAGAATGGAAATTAAGAATATGCTAAAAATAAATAGACAAACCTCGGTAATTAAACGTATGTATGCCGGATTTACAGTGATGGTTATACTCTTTGTCGCGACTGTCGCTTTAATGTTGAATGGCACAAGTCGCATTCACAACCAACTTCAATCTGTGAATATGGATGCGCTGCCGCTGGT
>NZ_CEZLMY010000001.1:63340-71339 GCF_983033635.1 Psychromonas sp.
TAACCAAACCAGTGTTAAATTGTTAATTGCAGATAAAATATTTAAAGATTTTTTAACCAGTCAAGATGCACAACGTATGCAAGGTTATGAAGATAAATTCAGCGTGGCACAACAAGATGTTAGTGATGCTCTTGGTAAATTGGCTAAGGTTTCAGCTGATAACCCTGCATTAAGCAGTCAATTAAGTGAATTACTCGCTATCGAAGAGCGTTACTTCTCTGAATCTAATAAAGCGATGGACAATTATAAAACCCAGTTGAATGCGCAGCAGAAAAGACAAAAAACCGCGCGCCGTTTCCAGAAATTACAAACAGATTTACGCTTAGGCATGATCGAATATATTAACGACAAGGGAACGGATACTGTTAAATTATTGGCAAAAGGTTATTTTGATAAATTAAAGTCGATAGAAACAAGTACTTCAGATGCATTATCTAGTGATGACATCAGTAAAATCAGTAAGGCGATGAAAGCTAATAAACGCAGTGTAACGCGCCTGAAGTTTGCTTACCAAGGTATTATCACGCAGCTGCCGGGTTTTAAGGAAGAGTTTGACGCATCAACCATGCAGTTTATTCAGGATGCGGGCAAAAAAGGCGGCGTACTTGATCAACATTTTACCTATACAAAAGCGCGAACTCTTTTGTATGCCAACATTGCCGTTCTTGCCGGCGAAGTTGATCAGGCGATGACTATCCTTGAAACTTTTCGCGCTGAAGCTGATCAACTGATGAACAGCGCTATTGATAATGCGAATAAGATCTATACGGATGGTTATGCCAAAGCAATTGTGATGGGCGGAAGTGTAACCGTTTTCCTTCTGTTCCTTGCCTGGTTGCTGGCACAAAATGTGCGTAAACCTTTGGTCTCTATCCTTAAAGCGCTTGAAGCTTTAACCGCTGGGGATATGACCGAAAGGGTAAATGGCAATACATTTATCGAATTCAACCAACTCAGTGCTCATATCAATACGCTGGCGTCCAATCTGCAGGATATCCTGCGTAAATTAAGTTCAACGTCAGGCAATTTAGCGGAAGTGTCAGCACAGAATCAATCCACCATGACTCAGTCCAGAGCGCGTTTAAATGAGCAGCGGAATCAAACCGCATCGGTTGCTACTGCTATGACAGAGATGGAACATTCAGTTAAAGATGTTGCCACGAGCGCACAGAGTTCTATGGATAAAGTGCATGATGTTGAAGTTGCAGCGAAAGCCGGCCGAGATGTCATGAGTGACAATATCTCGACTATTCATCTGTTATCAGAAAATCTTGATGAGTCGGTTAAAGTGGTTTCAACTGTTCAGGAGATGAGCAGCGATATCGGCTCTATCCTGGATGTTATCCGCCACATTGCAGCTCAAACTAATTTACTGGCACTGAATGCCGCGATTGAAGCTGCGCGTGCTGGTGAACAGGGACGGGGCTTTGCTGTTGTTGCTGATGAGGTCAGAGTGCTGGCGGAACGCACCACTAGTTCAACTGCCGAAATTGAAGATATGATTCAAAATCTGCAGCAGAAATCAGGGCAGGCATCAACAGTAATGCAGGCCTGTGTTACTGAAATGAATAAGAGCTTAACGCAAACATCTGATGCTAATAGCGCGATGGAGGAAATTCAGGCGAATATTATTGAGATTAGTAAAATGAGTTACCATATAGCGCATGCCGCGGAAGAGCAAAGTTCAACAACCAACTCGATTGCACGCAGCCTGGAAGATATTAGTCAGATAGCCGACGATAACAATTTATCGATGGAACAAGTAGCGCAAGTAAGCGGCAAACTGGATGAACTGGCGCATCAGCAGAATGAGTTGGTGCATCGATTTAAAGTCTAGTTTAATTGACCAAACTTAATTTCGATGTAAGTGGTCACTTGCTTTGCTGGTGCCGTTAGTGAGACTCTGTGGTTAGAGTGTGTACTTTTAGAGGGAATTATCTTTAGCTGAAATTTTACCTATTTAAATCTGGGTTTATCTGCGCGAAAAATGATTAAGCGAATAAACAGCCTGTTAAGCCGGTGCTGGTTTATTCGCTTTTATCTTTTTTATCTGTTGGAAAATTTAGTTCCTTTTCTGCTTTTTTGTCTGCACTCTGCTTATACCATTCTAGATAAATATCTGCTCTTTTATGCTGGTTAAAAGCAACTATCTCTGCGTTATAAGTTTTGTAAAGGGAATGACCATTTACAAAACTCATGCCTTGATATGATTTATTTTTCCTTCGCCTGAATTGACCACTTACTTACCTAGAATAGTATTACTTAGATTCTAATGAGATAAAAATAATTTTTTATTGCTTGTTCAATATCTAATTTTATATCCGTAATTATTACTTGTTGTGATCCAGGTAATGCTTCCTTATAAATCACCTTGTCTACTGTTTTTTTTGTAGCATAGTATTGACATGTAAGCGCTTTCTTTTGAGCGGGTGGACAATTCGTTCCTGCAAATAAGCCGTTATAAACGCATTGTTTACAGAGTTTACACCGCGTCTAAGATTCGCATTTCAGTGAGCCTCATAATCTACATCTTCAAGTAGTTTGGGTATATAAATAATAATGCAGTTAACAGGAGAGTAGAGTGTCGAGTAAATACAATAAACATATGTCATTAGCTGGAATTAATTTTTCAAATCTATCTGATGAGGAGCTGGGGGGGATTGCGGCAAAGATTGTTGCGGATAAGATCCATGGCATCTCATTTAGTCCTTATATAGAAGGGCAGGGGCCGGGTACACAAATTGGTGAAGCACAGATCCGTGAGCGATTAAAAATCATCCAGTCAAATGTCAACTGGGTACGTTCATTTTCCTGTACTGAGGGTAATCAACAGATCCCTGCAATAGCGCAACAGAACGGCCTTAAAACTATGGTCGGTGTCTGGTTAGGCGATGATTTAGAGATGAACGAAAAAGAACTGGCCAATGCTATCGAAATAGCAAAAGCGGGTCATGTCACTATTCTGGCTGTGGGTAATGAAGTGCTGCTGCGCGGTGATCTAACTGAAGATCAACTGATTGACTATATCAACCGTGCCAAACAGGCGTTGCCTGATATTGAAGTCGGCTATGTTGATGCTTATTATGAATTTGAAGAACACCCTCGTGTGACAGAGGCCTGTGACGTTATTCTGGCTAATTGCTACCCGTTCTGGGAAGGTTGTCCTGCGGAATACTCCCTGCTGTATATGAAAGATATGTATCGCCGTGCCGTTCGTGCTGGCGGTGGCAAGAAAGTAATTATCACTGAAACTGGCTGGCCAAATGTCGGCACAGCAGAAGGGGGCGCGGTAGCCTCTAATGAAAATGCAATGAAATATTTTATTGATACCTACTTATGGGCAGAGGAAGAAGGGATAGAAATCTTTTATTTTTCATCTTTTGACGAAACCTGGAAAGTGGAAGCTGAAGGAGATGTCGGTGCCTACTGGGGGCTTTGGGATAAAGAGGGTAAATTCAAATATATTGACAACGTAGAACAGTTGCAAGAGAGCGCATAGAATGGAATTAGTAAAGAGTAATAATGCAATGGAACTGCAGCATGGCAATGCAATATGTTATTCCGGATATCGTGAAGGGCAGAACCCTTGTGAAGGTATTTACCCGAGTTACGAGGAGATAAAGGAAGATCTGCTGATTCTGGCGGACAACTGGAAATTTCTCAGACTGTATGATTGCGGCATACATGCAGAAACAGTGCTGCAGGTGATCCTAAACGAGGCGCTGGATTTTAAGCTGATGCTCGGTGTGGATATGGCGGCTGAGATAAGCAACCCTCAGTGCCCTTGGGGGGCTGAGTTCAGTGAAGAGCAGCTCAATGATAACCGCCAGCATAATAGCGATGAAATCGGCCGCTTGATTGCTCTGGTGGAAAAATACCCTGAGATTGTCTTTTCTGTTTCGGTCGGCAATGAGGCCAGTGTCGACTGGACGGACCATATGGTGCCGGTAGAAAACCTGATCGGCTATGTGCGCAGAATTAAAAGTGCTATTAAACACCCGGTTACCTTTTGCGAAAACTATGTCCCCTGGACAAACAAGCTGCAGGATCTGGTCGCTGAGTTGGATTTCATTTCAGTGCATACCTATCCGGCATGGGAATATAAAACCTTAGATGACGCGCTTGAATATACTAAACAGAATTATTACTCGGTCGCGGATCATTACCCGGGTAAACCGGTCGTAATTACTGAGGCAGGTTGGACAACGGCTTCTAACGGACGGGGCATAGAAGCATGGAATGCTTCAGAGGAGCTGCAGGCTGCTTACTATCAGCAATTACTTGAATGGACCAGCAATGAGAAGATACTCACGTTTGTTTTCGAAGCGTTTGATGAGCCTTGGAAAGGTGATTCTCATCCGCTGGAGCCGGAAAAATTCTGGGGACTGTTTAATGTTGATCGTACGCCAAAACTGGTTATGCAGGAACTCTACAAAGAACTGCTATTAAAACGCAGGGCATAAGCTGCAGTGATAACTGTTGGGCTCGCCGTTAGGTAGAGCCCGTAAACCAGACCAAGGCGGTTGTCATGGGAAAATAATCATTGCTTCAACCGCGAAATTAAGGCTAGTTTATTGCTGGACAATAGTTGTCTGTCCTGCTTATCTTTCCATCCTTTATTCCTGTAAATCGAATATCAACAATATATCTGCATTGTGATCTGACTAACGGTTTAAAAATTGATGCTTTGCTATAAATTATTTTAATTCGCTGCTGCAATGAATAAGGAGGCTCAGTTTGGAGTTATATGACAAATATGAACAAACTATGAAAAATAGCCCTCATGTGGTTATTTTAGATGCTGGTGCAAGTGTCTCTGCAATTTCTTGTGATGATGAAAACCCAATAAACACTCCTCTGCTCAATGGTTTTCTGAAAAAAATATGGTTAAGCGATTCAATTAGCGATATTGGGTTAAAGACAGCAAACAATACTCTGGAAGATATCTATACTCAGCTGGCTGCACGAAACGAATACGCTGAAATACGCAATGAACTGGACGAGACAATCCGAAAATATTTTGCTTCATTTACGATCCCGGATAAAGTGACGACTTATGATTTATTAATTCTTTCGTTACGTAAAAAAGATTTGCTTGCCACCTTTGACTGGGATCCTTTGTTACTGCAAGCTCATCAGAGAGTGAGTAAAATCACTGATGATATCCCTGATTTGGCTTTTCTACATGGAAATGTAGTGGCTGAATGCTGCCCTAATCATAAGTATGGCGGGTTAATCGAGTCAGCTTGCTCCGAGTGTAATAAACCGTTTACTAAGCATATCTTATTTTATCCAGGCAAACAGAAAGAGGACTATGCAGATCCGTTTACATTTGATCATTACAAAGTACTGAAAAACTATCTGCAAAAAGCTTACCTGATATCGATATTCGCTTGCGACGTAACAAAAAGTGATGTTGAGGGGCTTGAATTTATTGATGTAAGGCCAGATGCTGCATGGAAAAAATATGTGCACCCGTATCATTACAGGGCTTATTCCGGCTTCTTTAATTCATGTTTAGCAAAACACCCACGCAGGACAACGGAAGCATTTTTTGATAGAACTGAAAACTGCATTTATTCCGATCCGGCAACCCCTTTTAGCGAGACAATGGACTTTACCGAGTTAAAAACGCTTGTAGGGAAATTAGTATTAGAAGAAAAACGCCATAGAGAAAGCTATCTTACAGTTGCATAAAGTGGCTAGCCAATAAGCACAATAGCGAAGCAGCTTCTGCCTTTGCTTTTAAGGCTGTTCAACTTACTCTGAAAAACAGCTCATACCAACCCGCTTAATATTATGGTCTATTTGTGGAAGTGCGCCTTCAGTCGCGCCTATCATATTGCGCGGTTAAAACCGCACTTCCAAAAACAAAAACAAAAACAAAAACAGATCAGTTAATTTTACGGATTGGTATTACAGCATACAATTTTGTCGTTTTACATTGATTGCAGGTAATTGCGTTATTAGCGCTTGTAACTCTTCAATACGCGTTGAGTGAGAAGGGTGAGTTGATAATAGTTCCGGTGGCTGATTACCAGTAGATGCTTTAGCCATATTTTTCCACAATTCAACGCTTTGCTTCGGATCAAACCCCGATTCCGCCATAAGTTGTAAGCCAATGACGTCAGATTCAGACTCTTGTGCCCGTCCGTAAGGCATCAGTATGCCATACTGCACGCCTAATCCGAGTCCAGCCATCGCGATACTTTGATACTCACTACCGCTCATGACTGCATTTGAAAGTTGTAAGCCTGCATTTGCTAACTGACTGCGGGAAACCCTTTCATTACTGTGCTGTGCCATTACGTGACCAATTTCATGACCGATAACCGTTGCCAGCTGATCCTGATTATTAGCAATCTTAAGCAAACCCGTATAGATACCAATTTTTCCGCCAGGTAGTGCGAAAGCATTCACTTGCTCGCTATCAAAAACAACAACTTCCCATTCACTAAAATCTGGCTGAGGCCCTAAACGAGTTGTAATTGCATTAGTTACGCACTGTACATAGGAATTAATTTTTGGATCGTGATTAATTTTTTCCTGTTTCTTCAATTCTTCGAAAGACTGGCTGCCAAGTTGCGACATCTCACTGCCGGAGAAAAGTAAAACCTGCTGGCGCCCGGTTGGAGAGCTTGCGCATGCAGAAAGCATCAATGAGGTGATAATCAATATTGCCAGTAATAATGGTTGTTGGGTTTGCATATCAGTGACTCCATCTATTGTTTAATCTCTTTAAGCTGCACAGGTAAAGCGTTTTATCGCGTTGCCATGCATAAAAATATTCACAACTAAAAGTTAGATCGAATAAGGATATTAGTCAAAAAAAGCAGGAAAGTAGGGGAGTTAAATCGTAGCAAGGGTTATTTGTATTTTGTAAATAATGTGGTTGATTCATTGCTGAATTCAACCACATTGTGATCAGTTTACTTTAATAAACGAATCGGTTACTTAGCTGGATATTCAAAACGAATATTATCCACTTTCAGGGTCATAACACCTAAAGGCTCAATAACCAGTACATTAGTTATTGCTTTGATGTCTGCTTTGTTTCCACCTGAGAACCTGTTTCCACCCGCAATTAAATCAGCCACTTTGATGCGTACTTCGCCCCATGTGCCAACTGCAGGTTGCGTGACAGTAATATCACTGGCTTTAGGCCAGCCGCTATCCATTTTCACAAGCAGTTCAGTATCACCTTCCATACTTTCAACATTAAGATCAAATACTAATTCACCATTATCCATCCAATGACTGAGATCAGTTTGTGGAGCACGTAAATAAACATTACCGGCTTCGCCAGTTTTAGTTATTTTCCACACTTTGCCGCGACCTGCTTCTTCAACTTCTTCTTGAGTTACAACTTTGTCTGGATTGTAGCCGTCAAAAGCCATACCGACACTCAATTCATCTTTGTAAACATCAAAAACAGGGCCTTTACCGAAATTACCGTCACCGATTAGGATTTCCGGCTCAGCAACACCTTCAACAAATTTGGCTTGATCAGAGATACTTGCACAGCCTTTACCTTTCCATCTGTCAGCAGAGCAGCGGTAAACACGTACATAGTCAATCGCTAATGTTTGCGGGAATACAGATGAATCAATTCCGCCATTATTGGCATTGGCAGCCCAGTTACCACCGACTGCAAGATTTAGCAGCATATGGAATTTCTGGTTAAAAGGTGCATTCTTGCCGCCACTGACAAATATGCCATCTTCCATATGCTGGCTGTACCAGCCTTCCTGTTTTTGTGTTGCAAAATGAACATTGTCAATATACCAGCGGATTTCACCTTCTTCCCACTCAATGGTATAAGTATGGAAATCATCGGCTGGGTTTACGTTGCCTGGAAGATGCGTTGCTTGACCAGTAAATACATTGTCCGGCCAAGGTTTACCGTAATGCAGGCTACCAAATACGCGTGACTCAAGCTCGTCTTCTGCAGCCCCAGTTTCGGTAGAAGGGGTCTTCAGATTAACCGCTTCCATAATAT
>NZ_CEZLMY010000001.1:71349-73172 GCF_983033635.1 Psychromonas sp.
CAGTCGGTAGCATCCAGATTGCAGGCCAGGTACCTTGACCAAATGGCAGTTTCGCACGAACTTCAAAACGTCCATATTTCCAGTGGCCTTTTCTTACCGAACGTAATTTAGCCGATGTATAAGGCAAGGTTCTAGTGCCAGGATTGCCGTCTGCATTATCCGGGCCTGTAAAGCTTCCCTTTTTAGCAACAATGTTCAGCACGCCATCTTGAACAAACGCATTGCTGTCACGACCGGTATAACATTGCTGTTCATTGTTACCGCCACCCCAACAGTCTTTTACACGCTCCCATTTCTTTTTATCAATTTCGCTACCATCAAATTCATCACTCCAAAGCAGTTTCCATTTATCAGTTGGCGTGACTGCTTCTGCTGTCAGTACCAGTGCTTTTGGGGTTGAGGTTTTCTCAAGTGCGTCATCTGCCGTTGCAACTTTGCTATCAGAGGCGCAGCCTGCCAGCGATATCGCCAGTGCGACAGCTGTTATTTTGGCTGTTGAGTATGGTGCAGTCTTCATCATTTATCCTTTCCTTATATGGACTAAAATAGATTGTAAGCGCTTTCTTTATATCATTATTATATCCGAGTTAAAAATATAACCGTTCATATATGCGCTATTAACATCCTTATTTGCGAGCAACTTCACAACTGTTTTTAAGTGATTATTTAATTATTAATACTTTTATAGCTCAATTTGTTTACGCTGCTTTCTCTCTTTAACTTTATTTTAACTTTAAAACCCTAATATTGAAATTCACGCAGATATTGTGACCTCTATCAATGAAAGCGCTTACATTGTGTGATTTTGCTCACTTTTCGGGCGGGTTTTGATCTATATACTCAATTTCGTAAAGTGATTAACTGATTCTCAGGTGCAGATTGTTAGCAAAATCTAACTAATTGGCGTTGTTCCTAAGCAGATTTAATCATTTTTTTTTGCAATAAAAAGAAAGCGGTTACTTTTTACCAGGAAGGGACTTTATCAGTCCGATAACAGTACGAAAATCAAATAACAACTCGTAAGGAACATATGGAAATGAAAGCAATTAAAGGTTTTAAATTAGTAAATACAGCCCTTGCAGCGGCTTTGGCATTAGCTTTATCTGGTTGTGGAGATGAGCCAGTAAATAATAACTTGCCGGAAGTACCTCAGGTACCTGACACATCAGATACACCAGACATACCAGACACACCAGATACACCAGACACACCAGATACTGGTGCAAAAGACGAGACTATCTTTTCTGATGATGCTAAATCAGGCTGGACAACATTTGACTGCTGTGCTGAATCAGCACCAACTATTCAAACGGAAACAACTGGCGATCATGGTACTGTCGTTGAGTTTTCTATTGGTGAATACGCTGACACTGTATTAGGCTTTCAAACTTCAACGCCGCTTGATGTAACAGAAATTGCAGAGACTGGTACTCTGGATTTTGATGTTAAAATAGTAACGCCACCAACGGCTGAGCCTAGAAATGCTCGAGCATTAAGCATCACTAAGTGGTATGTAAAACTTGAAAGTAATGGCGGTAAAGATGCTCCGGGCGCCAGTGGCGAGAATGCGCAAGTTGAATTAACAGCACTGGAAATTGGTGTCTGGAAAACTATCAGCGTTGATCTGGCTGAGTTAGAAAATCAGGGGCTGGATCTTTCTGCTATTGATAATGTGATGATTTTCCCTGAGTGGGGACAAGGTGCGGGCACCGTTTACCGGGTTGACAATCTAGCTTTCAAAGAGAATGCAGCTTCAGATACACCTACTGACCCAGATACGCCTACTGATCCAGATACACCTACTGACCCAGATACGCCTACTG
>NZ_CEZLMY010000001.1:73272-86085 GCF_983033635.1 Psychromonas sp.
ACCCAGATACACCTACTGACCCAGATACACCTACTGACCCAGATACACCTACTGACCCAGATACACCTACTGATCCAGATACGCCAACTGACCCAGATACACCAACTGATCCAGTAGACCCAGAACTGGAAGAAGGTCCCAATCTTGTTGTTAATGGCGATTTTGCAGATACGACACTTCTTGCTGACGCTGGAACACATAGTGTATGGACTTCTCCTGCCAGTGACGATGCAACAGTTACCATTGCAGACGGAGTGCTTACAGCTGAAGTGACATCTATAGGTGGCCAATGGGATACTCAAATATGGAATGAGGTTCAAGTTACCGAAGCAGGAGCTTACATAGTTAAATTTACCGCAAGTTCAACCGTTGATAGAGATGTTTTATTTAGAGTTGACGGAGTTGAAATAGCTGGCGCGGGACCAGGTTCTGATGTTATCTGTCACTTAACAAGTACGCCAACAGAATGTACTTTGAAGATTGATGAGACTTTTGGATTAGCAGGAAATCCTAGACTGAAGATCGTTTTAGCACTTGGTGGTTTGGAAGCAGAAGGAACGACTAGTGTAGCCTCAACAATCACAATGGATGATTTTTATCTTGGAACGTTAGCTGAAGCAGTAGCTGCAGATACAGCAGAATTGGAAACTGCAATAGCAACAGCGCAGGTACTGCACGATGGTGGAGCAGACGAGTCATTAAAAGCTACGTATCAGGCAGCAATAAATGCCGCACAACTAGTAGTAGATGATGTAGATCTAACTCAAACAGAAGCAGATGCAGCGTTAGCAGCACTGGCAACAGCAACAGGAGAATTTGATCCTGATTCAGTACCAACGCTAGGAAACCTTGTAGTTAATGGAAACTTTGCAGATACGACACTTAATGCTGGTGCATGGGGCTATTCTACCGGTCAAGATTCTGTCGTTGCCATTGCAAACGGAGAACTTACTGCTGAAATAACAACTGTAGGTGGGCAATGGGATACTCAAATATGGAATGAAGTTCAAGTAACCGAAGAAGGAAATTACAAACTTGAATTTACCGCAAGTTCAACGGTTGACAGAGATGTTCTTGTAAGAGTTGATGCAATTGAATTAAATGGAGATGGAACAACGGGCCCAGCTTCTGATGTTATTGCTCATTTAACAACTACTCCGCAAACATTTACTAAATATGTTAGTGGAAGTGCTTTTACAGGAAATCCTAGGTTTAAGATTGTAGGGGCATTTGGTGGGTTGGAAGCTGCAGGAACGACTAGTGTCGCTTCAACAGTAACATTCCATGATGTTTATTTTGGCACTTTTGAAGGGGAATTACCTACCGATACAGCAACGCTGGCTACGGCAATAACACTAGCACAGAACTTGTATGATGATGCAGAAGAGGGTACAGCAGAAGGTCAATATGATGCTTCAAAAGCTGATCTTCAAACTGCAATCGATGCCGCACAAGCAGTAGTGGATAATGCAGATGTAACTCAAGAGCAAGCAGATGCAGCGGTTACAGCATTAGCTGCAGCAAGAACTACTTTTGAAGCAGGATTTGTTGTTCCAGGAATACCAGGAGCACAAATATCAACGCCAGCTGGCGATATAAATTACACACCAGCCCAATGGGATACAGGAACAACTCAAGATCTAGTGTATGCAGATGATGCAACTTATTCGCCAAGTATTCAGTTGGTAGGAACTGGTGGATGGGGAACAGCACTGGCAATGACAGGAATCCCGACCGGAACTCTTGCTGAATATGATCGTATCAATTTCAAAGTAAAAACAGGTGATTTCACAGATATCAAAGTAAAAGTTCCTGAAGTAGAGATGACATACGCATTAACAACAGGTACAGCTCTTGCTGACGGTTGGGTTCAAATGAGTATTCCAATGAGTGATTTTGGTGTTGCACCAGCTACAGCAGATCAGTTTGCAATATTTGGACCTGGAGGCACAGGAACAATTTTATTGACTGAGATTAGTTTCTCTCTAGATCTCTAGACCCATAACTGCTACACAACCATAGCCGCTAGTGCTGTACCATTAGGTATAAGCTAAGCGATAAGCCAAAAGAGTAACGATACTTTATCGTTACTCTTTTTTTTATTGCGGATTTTACTGAAAAGTAATTTTTTCCAACGAAGTATAGAGCCGATAGATACTGGTCGTTGGTAGCTGTTTTTAAGTTTTAGAGCACTGTGTCAAACTAGCTATAAAGACAAAAATGAGAGCTGGCTTTTAATTTATGAAAGCGCTTTCAAAGTTGTGTTGTAAATGCATCTTCAGGGTAATAATATTAAACAACATTACAAATAGCTTTTTTTTATCGCACAATGAAAGCGCTTACTTGGCGTTGTGTAAGGTTCATTACCGATACAGTCCGTCGAATTAAAAGTAATTTGTAAAAAGACAGTCTATTAAGACAAATTGTCGATCAATTAGGCGTGTTAACAATTTAGTAATAAAAAGGAAAGTAAAATGAAAAGAAGTAGTTACAAAATATTTTTAGCGGCATTCATATCGATATTTATGTTTGCATGTGGAGATGAACCAGTGAATACCAATACGCCTGTAGAGTCGCCTGACGATAACAATCCACCTGTTGATATAGTTGGGCTTCAGCCTCAAGCTGTAGTAGCCGAGGCGCCTACAGCAAAATCTGGCGAGCCGATCTTAGGTAACCCTGATTACCAGGCTATCTCTTACGGTGCGTACAGAGCTGCAACGCGCGAAGATGCTACCGTGCCGAGTGTCGCTGAACTTAAAGAAGATATGCTTATTCTGCAAGCTATGGGTATCAAGGTACTAAGAACCTATAATACGCAAGATTTCCCTGATACAGCGAATTTACTAATTGCAATTGATGAGTTAATGGAAGCTGACGAAAACTTTGAGATGTATGTAATGCTTGGTGTTTGGGTACAAGCACAAGGCTCTTATACCGGTTCAGTAGATAATAGCACTGAAGATACAGTGATGAACCGTGCAGAGATGGATGCTGCAATACAGATGGTCAATGATTACCCTGAAATCATTAAAGTGATTGCGGTTGGTAATGAAGCTATGGTTCAGTGGCAGGCACATGATATTCCGGTCAGTGTTGTTCTTAACTATGTTAATGAATTACAGGACCTTAAAGACGCAGGCACTATTCCTGCTGATATCTGGATCACCAGTTCTGATAACCATGCGGTTTGGTCAGCAACGGATCCAAGTTCAACGAGTCAAATCGATGATCTGAATGCTTTAATTGCTGCGGTTGATTATATATCACTGCATACTTACCCGTTTCATGATACGCATCACGCTCCAACTTTCTGGCAGGTACCTGCCGATGAAGCAGGGTTAACTGATCAACAGAAAATTGATGCCGCTTTAGTAAGAGCTCAAGAGCGTGTTATTGAGCAGTATACGGCTGCGCAAACTTATATGTTAAGTATTGGTATCAATAAGCCTATTCATATCGGTGAAACCGGCTGGTCAACTGTGGGTAGCCCGGGTGGTGAAGATTTCACTGAGTCAGGCTCAGCTGCAGCAGATGAGTATAAACAAAAAGTTTCTCATGATGCGCTGCGTGCATGGTCAAATGAGTTTGGCGCCTCTGTTTTCTTCTTTGAAGCGTTTGATGAGCAGTGGAAAGCAGGTACTGATAATCCGGCAACTCATCCTGAAAAACATTTCGGTATGATTGATATGGCTGGCAAAGCTAAATATGTTCTTTGGGATCTGGTTGATGCCGGTGCATTTGACGGTTTAACTCGAGATGGTAATGCAATCACTAAAAGCTATGGCGGTGATGTGAATGCGATGATGGCCGATGTATTTGTGCCACCTTCAGCGCCGGTAATTGTAGTACCGGGCGGCGAAGAGTATGTTATTTTCGACAGTGCATTGCCTGAAGCTTTCAGAGCAGACGGTTGGGATGATACAGCTTTCCTAGGTGAAGCTACTGACGAGCTTCAATTAACGCCTCCATCTACAGGTGGAACTATAGCTGCATGGGGCTGGGGTGCTGGTGTTACGCTACAAGCGACTGGTGCTACAGACCTATCTTTGTATGAAAGCGGCAGTCTGCAGTTTGATATCAAAGGCACGACAACTACAGCTATCGATGTTGGTTTCATCACGGGCGTTTATCAATGGCCTGACGGCGGAACAGAAGTTAAAAGCTCTGTCGTATTTGGTTCTGGCGGCCGAGCGCTTACCGGCGAGTTTGTTACTTATACAATTCCGATGAGTGAACTGAATACAAACGGAGCTGATTTTACAGATGTGACAAGTCTGTTTTATTTCAGCGGCACAGCTGAAGATGCAGGCACTATTGAGGTAAGAAATATCTCTTTTATTCAATAACGCCAGCTAGCTACGCTTATTAAAGTGAAGCGCTAAAACGGCCTTGTATCCCTGTGATTCAAGGCCGTTTTTTATTTTTGTACTTTCCACGTCACTGCAGTTCCTGTCTTAAACTATTGAAAATTCAAACGGCTAAATAGTTTCTTATCTATCCATCTATCTAATACCTTTTATTGCAATTTCAGGCTAGGTAGATACCGCCTGAAAATGAGGTAAAGCTCACATGAAAGCGCTTACATGTGTGACTATCATCTCTTTTTGCTCGAATTTTAATCTATATAATACGCATCCAAGTGGTTGATAACTTAAAAGTCGTAATATTTTGCTTGCTCTGTTATTTAGCCATTTTTTCACATGCCAAAAGTAAGCGCTTACAATCTTGTTTTTGACGGTTCTAAACTGAAAGTAATAGAGGTATGAAAATCAAATGGATATGAAAATGAAAGTAATCGTGTTGAGCACATCGCTTGCATGGTTACCATTGTCTGGTTGTGGTGGTTCAGGGGGACAGGAGAACACCACTCCTCCCGTAGATCAAAACAGCGCGCCAGTATTAAATGGTGCGCCGCTGACCAATGCCCAGGAAGGCAGTGAATATCAATATCAATTATCGGTCAGTGATGCGGATGGCGATCCAATCACATTCAGCGCAACCACAAAACCTGCCTGGCTGAGTTTTTCCGATAGCGGTTTATTATCCGGTACGCCAAGCACTGAAAATATCGGCAATGAAAATATATCACTAACATACAGTGATGGTACTGAGACAAAATCATTTGATTTCACCCTTGCAGTCAGCGCTCAGCCTGCTGAAGTTAATGCAGCACCGGTATTAAACGGCCAACCCATTAGCAGCGCACAAGTTGGAAGCGAGTATAGTTACCAATTAAATGTGACTGATGCTAATAATGATCCGATAACATTCAGTGCAACCACAAAACCTGCCTGGCTGAGTTTTTCTGCTAGCGGCTTACTGTCCGGTACGCCAGGCAGCGACCATATCGGCAATGAAAATATCGCATTAACCTACAGTGACGGTACTGTTACAAAACAGCTGAACTTCACAATAGCAGTCAGCACTCAGCCTGCTGAAGTGAATGTTGCGCCTGTATTAAACGGTCAAGCTGTTACCAATGCGCAAATCAACAGTGAATACCGATACCAGTTAAATGTAACTGATGCCAATAGCAGTGATACCATCTCTTACAGTGCGGTTTCGATTCCTTCCTGGCTAAACTTTTCTGCTACTGGCTTACTGTCCGGTACGCCAACCACCGCTAACCTTGGCGATGTTGCTATTAAATTAACTTACAGTGACGGTGAATTTACAGAGGCGCATAACTTTACTATTGCAGTCGCTGAGAGCTATCTTGTAGAGCCGCCCGTTATTGCTGCAAGAACGACGGTTAATGCTGCCGATCCTAGTACTTATAACATCACCTCCTACGGGGCGGGCAGTATCTCAGACGGCATTAATCCTGCCGGTTATGGTTGCAGCGAAGACTATGGTTACTGGATTCATGGCGCTGGAGTTGTTGAGCCCGGTATTGCCGGTTGTAATAACGGCACAGCAATTGGCGCGCCAACTTATCTTCATCCGCAAGTGATTGGTGAGAAAGCCAGTCAACCGACACCGACCCATAAATGGTGGGGCTCGATTTCTTTCCTTGGTGAGATGGAAGTCGGTAATCCCAATAATGCCGCTTATATTACCCCCGATCCGATTTATGCCCGAATTTCCAATAAAGGGGTACGAATTTTAGGTCTTCCTAGCGGTTTAGGCGCTTATGAACCCACTGGATTTAGTCGCTATGGTTACAATATACCGGATCCGTTCAGTGAAGTGTTCGACGGTATTGCAGTGGCAAACTCAGAGTTCAGTGAGCTGCAGGCTTACTTGAAAGATTACAGCGACGGCTCTGTGACAGTGCAATGGCAGTCCGGCAACAAACCGGTAATGGAAGGGACTTTTGTGCATGGCTCGCCTTATGTTTACTTTAAAGCGTTCCGTGGTGAACTGGTGATTAAAACTTTAAGAGAAGATGGTGGTGAAAAAGGCACCTTCTACAGTAAAGACAATCATTTAGGTGTCTGGACAAGTGTTGCCGGAAATCGTCATGACTTTATCATTTCCGGTGAAGGTGAAACGACATTTGCGAACAGCAGCTCTAATGAGATCACAGTTAGCAATGCCGCTAACGAACTGACGGTTGCCTACCTACCAGGTAATAACGGCGCAGTTCCAACTTCAACAACAGCCGACTTTTTTGCGCAGTCAGCACGTAATGTGGTGCGTAATGTAGATATTGATTACGCCGTGGATCGCAGTGATAACTCGGTTACTGTTTCTCACCGCTACTTGGACAAGGATGGTGCCGTAATTGAAACTATTGCCGGCTTACAGCCTATGCATTGGAAGAACAGCAGTGATGCAGCACTCTCAGCTTATAAAGTGCGCAGTGCTCGCGGTATGGTTCGATTCAGTAAAACGGCGCAGTTTTCCTATGAAATGCCTTTTGTAGGGGTATTGCCGTCACTGCCTTCAACGGTAGGTGATTTTGACCAAGACACATTAAAAAGTTTAGTCACAGAATATGCAGCTAAAGGTGCATCCAAATGGAACGTTAGTGACAATGGTGAAACAAATAACGATACCTACTGGTCGGGTAAAAGTTATGGAAAAATGGCTGAAATTATCGCTATCGCCCGCTCTATCGGCATGGACAGTGAAGCGGATATTTTCAGCAACTGGTTGAAAACTGAATTAGCTGACTGGTTTACCGCCGATACCAACGGCAGCTTAGACACTGAAAAATATTTTGTCTATGACCAGGAGTGGAGCACCTTATTGGGCATGCAGGAGTCTTTCCTCTCGCACCAGCAATTAAATGACCACCATTTTCACTACGGTTATTTTGTGCGCGCTGCAGCTGAAATCTGCAGAACAGATCCGACATGGTGTAGTGATGAACAATACGGACCGATGATTGAACTGCTTATCCGCGATTACGCGAGTAGTAAAAATGACACTATGTTCCCGTATCTGCGTAACTTCGATCCTGCCAATGGCTTCTCCTGGGCATCGGGTGTCGCTAATTTTGCAAACGGTAACAACAATGAGTCAACCTCTGAAGCTGCTAACTCCTATGGTGCCATTGTCTTATACGGCATGATCACAGGTAATGAGCAGCTAGTTGAAAAAGGGATGTATCTGCATGCTTCTTCAACAACTGCTTACTGGGAATACTGGAATAATATCGATCGTTTCCGCAATGAGTCTGATGCTTATCCTGATCGTGGCGATGACTACGATAACTTCCCGGCAGCCTACCCGCGCATTACCACCTCAATTATCTGGGGCAACGGTCATGTCTTCTCAACTTGGTTTAGTGGTGCTTATGCTCATATTCTAGGTATTCAGGGCTTACCCCTTAACCCGCTGGTATTACATGTGGGGCAATACGCTGATTATATGCAGGACTATGTGGCACTTGGCTTAACTGAGTCAAGCAATGGTAAACCGTCAGGCTTAGCTGACGATCAGTGGCGCGATATCTGGTGGGGCTTATGGGCGATGACAGATGCTGATGCGGCAATGACAGATTATGTAACTATGCCAAGCTACCAGCCTGAAAATGGCGAAACCAAAGCGCATACCTACCACTGGCTGCATACCTGGCAGGCGTTAGGTCACTTAAAAACCGGAACCGGCGCGCTAACAGCCGATCACCCGGCGGCAGTCGCTTTTGAAAAAGAGGGTAAAACGACTTACATCACTTATAACTACGGCTCGGCTGCAAAAGAGATCACCTTTAGTGACGGCACCAAGGTAAACGCAGCACCTGGAGGCTTTACGGTTAAAACTGTCGAGTAACAGTGAGTGCTGCGCAATGCAAGTTGCGGCACTGCTGTCTCTTTTTCGACTCGTTAATAGTCTAAGTGCAGCTCCTCTAAATTAAATGAGGGGCTGCTTATTTGTTAGAAAGAAGTTGGGCGTGCATATATGTCCATTTTTTGTTGAAAATTATTTTAAATGCAATAGTTAAGGAAGATAAAATGAAAGTAATTAAAGGTTTTAAGCTAGCTAATGGGGCACTGGTTGCTGCTTTGTCTCTGGCGCTGACAGGTTGTGGTAGTGATTCTGAATCAGTACCAGCACCGACAGTAGATACACAAGCTCCGGTAATTGCCTTGAATGGTGACGCTTCTGTAACCGTCGTATTCGGTGCTACCTACACAGACGCCGGGGCAACTGTATCAGATAATATTGATACAGGTTTAGTTGCAACTGTTGCTGGTGATACAGTCAATACTTCGGCAAGTGGAAGCTATACGTTAACATATAATGTATCTGATGCAGCTGGAAATGCAGCGCGTCAGGTCACCAGAACAGTTAATGTGCAGGAGGAGGAAGATTCTTTTACTGCAACTGAGTTTACTTTGATCTCATCTGCAGGTGAAGCAAGCGATATTCAATTTACAGAGAGCACAGTCGGTGAATGGAGTACGGGAAGTGCATCTGATGGTGATACAACCTATGAAGATCTGGATGCCTGGACAATTACATCCGGCACAAAAACAGCTGAACAGGGCAACTGGGGAACGGTTCTGGTTTTTCAAAACGGCATTATTGGTGATTTCAACCTGTTTAACAACCTGAACTTAAAGCTGGCCACTTCCGGCGGCTATACTGAATATAAAGTTGCAGTCTCTGCAAATGGTGTCAGTAAAGAGATTGTACTGCCTGTTAATGATGCAATAAGCACATGGCAGGATCTGTCTGTGAATCTTGCTGATTTCGCATTAAATGTATCAGAAATTGACAGCATTGCCGTAATGGCTGTTGGTGGAACGCCAAGTGTTTCAAAAATATATATTACTGATTTTACGCTTGCACAAGAGAGCGAAATTGTTGTCGATACTGAAACAGAGAGCGACTTTGTCTTTAAATCATCTGATGCAGAAGTCACCAGCAGTTTAGTGGTCGATGAAGATGATAATAGCGATGTGGGCAATGTTATTATTGGTGAATGGAGTACCGGAACACTGCTTGCTGATACGACTTACAATGGTTTAGCTACTTGGGAGCTTTCTGCCGTTGGCGGATGGGGTGCTGTGCTTGCATTACAAGGGGATGTTTCAGACGGAACATCAGGTGAAACTGCCAATCTAGATAATTATGATGTCGATTTTTCTAAATATACCAATATTAAGTTGAAAGTTGCTGCGCAAGGTGATTTCGCAACATATAAACTACATATAGGATCAAAAAGTGGTGGAAATGTAGTAAGCCATGAGCTTGATTTTAGTTTGGCAGATAAAGCGCAATGGAATGAGATAGACTTTAATCTGGATAGTTTCGGTATTGATCTCTCTAATGTCATGCAGATTGCAGTATTTGGAATTTACCCAGCTGGTCCAGAAATAACAGGTCAAAAGCTCTATATCACCGACTTTGTTGCCTATGACACAGGCATGCCAAGCGCAGTTAAAGACAGCTCAGACGATAAATTTGTATTTATCTCTTCATCTGATGAACAGGTAGATCTTATTGTTGATGATAATAATTTTGCGCATGATGGCAATATCACCATTAATGACTGGTCGACAGGTACAGGCATTGCCAGTGATGTTGATTATGATGGTTTGACTGCGATGGAACTGACACAGGGTGCTGGATGGGGAACTGTGATTTCTTATGCGGGCGATATTTCCGGCAGTGTATTGCCATATGATCTTGATCTGGCTAAATACAGCACGGTTAATTTCAAAATAGCTGCTGATGGCGCCTATTCAAGTTATGAAATCGC
This sequence comes from Psychromonas sp., assembly GCF_983033635.1. NCBI lineage: Bacteria > Pseudomonadati > Pseudomonadota > Gammaproteobacteria > Alteromonadales > Psychromonadaceae > Psychromonas > Psychromonas sp. The sequence goes on from NZ_CEZLMY010000001.1 coordinate 83,432, forward strand.
GTTTGTAACAGCCGTTGGTGCAGAGTTTAAGCAGTCGCTTACTGTTAACTCAGGTTGGACAGATGTAACAATCAATATTGCAGATCTGCCGTTAAACCTTAACCTGATTAACCAAATTGCTATTTTTGGTAAAGAAGGCACAGCAGGCGATAAGATTTATATCACTGATTTCAATATTGCAAAATAAGGGCGAGTAGCTTGAATAAGCGATTGTAACTTGAGGTTATAAGTTAAAACCGAGCGCGCTGTCTATGATGGTCGCTCGGTTTTTTATTTTCTGGTTAATTATGTCGGCATTGTTTGCACTGATAAAAGCAAAATCGGACAGAGTTGCAATCAGCTTTAATGCTTTGCAGTTCTTACCTGAGTGCAGTGCAGCGGCATCTTATTTATTATTAGGTATATTACGTGCAGGAATATTTTAATCTGACAAATTTAAGACGCTTTGCCATGCTTGGCTTGGCATGTTCTCTGATGGCTTGTGTTAGCTCTTCTAAAACAGAATTAGTACAAGTAGCTGAAGCAGATGAAGTCTCTGCGGGATCTGAAATAGCAGAAATGATTAGCGTGCCCTATGACCGGGCAAGATTCGGTGACATTGACGGTGTCAGTGTGTGGCAACTACCAAATGCACCTGGTGGCGAACGACCTGATCAATGCTGGTTAGCTGTAGGGTCAGACTCCGATGGGGAGATTTATATCTCCGGTCATGATCATATCGCCAACTCTATGTTATATCGTATGCATCAAAGTGATAACACAGTGCGCTGGGTGGGGGATGCCCGTACAGCTTCTGAAAAGGCTGATAACTGGCAGGCTGGTGAGTCGGCAGAGAAATTTCATACCCGCCCGACAGCTCATGATGGCCGTGTGTATGTGGCAACACTTGATAAATCAGGTATGAATACGAGTTATTTATCAACACGTGGATTTCATTGGTATGGTTATGACAAACTAGATAATGAGTTACTTGATTTAAGTGCTACTGAGGCTAGTGGTGTTGGCGCAGAGCATCTGCAGATTGTGACTATCCAAAAAGATGCCAAAAATAACCTAATGTACGGCATGTCAGTTCCCGAAAATAAACTGGTCAAATATGATATTGAACAAGGCATTACAACCGTTTTAGGTCGCCCTGCAGCATGGAATGGTTATTTCTATAGCAATCGTTTTATGTGGGTTGATTCACGAGGCCGGGTTTATATCTCAGGGGGATCTTCGCGTCGTCAGTGGAATCAAGATGAGCCTGAAAGTGTCTTTAATCATCTCTGGTATTACGATCCGCTTGAAGGTTTTGCTGAATTGCCGTCGTTTGCACTGCAAGGTGCTAACGCGCTAGAAGTTGGTCAATGGGACCGAAAACATGAAAAACTTTATACTAGTGATGATCAGGGCAATATTTACATGTTTACTGATGCTACTGCCAGTTGGACTTTTTTAGGACGCCCCGATTTTAGCAGCTCTGCAAAAACCTGGATATTCCAGTTATCGGCAGACGAGAAGAAAATCTATATTGGTATGAGCGATATGGGCTCTAGCCGTAATGCTATTTATGAGTATGACATTGCCAGCAGTCGCTCATTTGAATTAGCAAATATTAAAGATCTTGATAAACGCGCAGCTTCGGAAGATTTTATTACCGGTTATGACTCATGGGACAGTAACGGCAGTTTTTATATTGCAGCTTTTTCCATGAATGATGGCGATAACGTGCTGATGCTCGGCATTAACCCAGTACGGGTCAAAGTAGCAAGAGGTTTTCTCCCTGAATTGGTCGAGGTTAACGCGCAAGCGCAGGCGGCCAATATTATTGTTACTCGCAGCGGGAAAAGCACTGAGGAATTGACCGTTTTATATGAAGTGCGCGCATACAATACAGACAATAAATTGATTGACAGTAGTTACGGTGAATTAACCTTCGCGGCTAACCAGGTCAGTATCACAGTTAACAGTGCTGCTATCAAATTACCGGATGCTCACGGGCTGGCAACTACTGTTTTTTCGGTGGTTGGCGATGGTAATAATTATATCACTGGCAACGATCGGAAAGTGCCATTAAGCAGCTTCTGATCTGTTTGCAGTGACCTTCTGTAAGCTTAATATTGATGACTAGCGGCGAAATGAAAATTTAAAGGCAGATCTGGAATATTAACTTTGTATTTTCCAGATCTGCCTTTTTTATTTGCTAGTAAGTTAGCTGTTCTATCTCGGTGTAAGGCACAACCCCCTTAGAAAACGATAAACTGAACGACAAATTTACTGCTTCGCTAGCAGTTGGCTTTACCGTTTATCTGCTGATAAAAATAGCTAAGCGAAAGTGGGTATTAAACCTCTAATTCCATCAATAAACATTTGTACAGACATGATAAGCAGCAACATTCCCATCAGCCTTTCTAATGCCGTTAAACCTTTTGTTTTTAAAATATTATACAAATGTGGCGAAAATAGAAGAATGACTGCAGTTAAAGTCCAGGCAAGAGAAAGGGAAATAAACAGTTTACCTGAGTGTTGCGCATTTGTTTTTGCCAAAACCAGTAATGTGGCTAACGCAGCGGGGCCTGCAATCATTGGAACAGCAATAGGTACAACTAAAGGCTCATCATCTTCTTTGCTTGCAAAGATGTTTTCACCGCTTGAATCTGGGAAAATCATCT
>NZ_CEZLMY010000001.1:86095-86676 GCF_983033635.1 Psychromonas sp.
TCTTTAATGAGATAACAAAGAATATTATCCCTCCGGCAATGGTTATGGCTTGCGTTTCCAAATGAAAGATACTTAAAAACTTTTCTCCAAAAAAGAGAAAAACTACCAGGATAAAGAAACCAATTAACATCTCTCTGATTATAATTTTTGAATGTTTTTGTTTATCTACATTTTTTAAGATGCTCAATAATAGCGGAACATTTCCGAATGGATCTAAAATAAAGAAAATTAGAATTGCAGTTGAAACTATTGAAAATGAATTTTCCATCTAAACTTGTCCTTGTAACTCTCTATTTTTGAAATCTATTATATGCCTTAACCACTTGCAAATGCAGATTTAGAAAACCACAATCGAGGGCTAGTGTTGTTTTACCTTTATCGGACGCAAAAATAAAGAGAGGACAGGCAAAGCTTTTGATAATTCTGAGCTACGGCCATGTTCAATCTGCAACGGCAGCACCTGTTTTATTACAGATATAAGACTGTTTCTTGCTCCCGCGTTTAGTCTGTTTTTATCTCGATCAGCATTTTCGTTAAGCCTCCTAAACATATGAAAACCCTTTGATAAAGCCTTTTAAAAC
>NZ_CEZLMY010000002.1:0-17175 GCF_983033635.1 Psychromonas sp.
GTTCAATCATATACCTAGGCATAATATTTCTCCTTTTGCTAAATAAATTTCCAGCTAAACAGAGAGACTTTGTTTAGCTGATATTTGATAATAGTCAGTAGTTGAAAGTTGATCTAGATCATAAAAAGTATAGTGCAGAAAAACAGAAAAGTTGAGTAAAAAGGTGAGGTATATAAATTTAAATAAGCAAGATATTTAATCTTGCTTATTTAGTGCTGTCAGGATTAAAACCGATCGTGTTTAATCAAGGGCTCTAACATCTTTTCCAGGCCATTTAATTTCACTTCGTACATCAAGGCTAATTGCTGACCTAGTTTGCCTTCAGGGAAACCTTTGCTGTAGAACCACACGAGATAAGGTTCAGGCAGGTGGATCAGCTTACGGCCGGCGTATTTGCCGAAGGGCATGATTTGATTAATGGCTTCGCTAAGCGCTTTGGGATCATCTAACAATGGAGTTACCTTTCTCTGGAGGTGATTACTCGGGTAATTTTATCATGTTTGCGAACTAACAAAAAAGCCGATGTGTTTAGCATCGGCTATTATTACTCCCTTCTGTTTTATACGCTTGCCAGTGCTTGTTCGACGTCGGCAATAATATCATCGATATTTTCAATACCCACTGAAATACGAATTAACTCTTCACTTACCCCGGCGGCTTTTAACTCCTTGTGATTGAGTTGACGATGGGTGGTTGAAGCCGGGTGACAGGCCAGTGATTTTGCATCACCTATATTTACTAAGCGTAAGATCATTTGCAGGGCATCGATAAATTTACCACCTGCTTCTGCGCCGCCTTTAATACCAAAGCTTAAAATCCCGGAGGCTTTACCGCCACAGATCTTTTGGCAGGTTTGGTAATAGGTACTGCTTTCAAGGGCTGCATAATTGACCCACTCCACTTTATCGTGACCGCTTAAGTAGCTGGCCAGTTTTTCCGCGTTTTCACAGTGGCGCTCCATACGTAAACACAAGGTTTCTAAACCTTGCATAATTTGAAAGGAGTTCATTGGTGAAATGGCCGCACCGGTGTTACGCAGAGGTACAACACGGCAACGGCCGATATAAGCGGCAGCGCCGAATGCTTCGGTATAAACCACGCCATGGTAAGAGGGATCGGGCTCATTTAAAATCGCAAAGCGCTGTTTATTGGCGACCCAGTCAAACTTACCGGAATCGACAATAATGCCACCAATCGAGGTGCCGTGGCCGCCGATATATTTAGTCAGTGAATGCACCACAATATCTGCGCCAAACTCAAATGGGCGACATAAAACCGGGGTGGCAACGGTATTATCAACAATTAGCGGTAGACCGTGTTTATGCGCGATATCAGCAAGTTTCTGAATATCGACAATATTACCCGCCGGGTTACCAATCGATTCACAGAAAACAGCACGTGTATTTTCATCAATCGCATCTTCAAAACCCTGGTAATCATCAAATGAAACCATGCGAGTTTCGATACCTTGTTTGGGCAGTGAATGGGCAAACAGGTTATAGGTGCCGCCATAAAGCTGGCTAGTGCTGACGATATTAGTGCCCACTTCACAAATACATTGAATGGCATAGGTGATTGCCGCCATGCCTGATGCAACAGCAAGAGCTGCAATACCGCCTTCCATTGCAGCTACTCGTTTTTCTAAGACATCTGTTGTCGGGTTCATAATGCGCGTGTAAATATTACCCGGCACTTTTAAATCAAACAGATCCGCACCGTGTTGCGTATCATCAAAAGTGTAAGAGGTGGTTTGATAAATTGGAACTGCCGCCGCTTTGGTGGTTGCTTCCGACTCATAACCGTGGTGTAACGCAAGTGATTCTAATTTCATAAATACCCCGAACAGATATAAAAAACCGAATGTATGTAAATAACATCCATTAATAAGGAAATTAAAACTAGCACTGCTGCCGCCAATAAAACAGCCCATAAACGAGTGAGCTATCACGCTTATAGAAGATTACTCAGTAAGGGGTATGCCTGGCTTGATAACTTTGTTTAGAGTTTTTGCAGCATTGAACAATGGATTTAGCTATTTATTCAGGTTATAAAGTTGTTTTAATAGATTCAATGATCAGCGCTAGAAGGAAGTTCATTATTAATAATATTACGCTTTGTACTCGCGGGCAGTTAGATCTGCTGCTTGAAATTTCCATTGAAACCTACCGCGATACCTTTATTGAGAGCAATAGTGAAGAGCTGATGCAGCAGTATCTCAATGATGCGTTAACCCGCGAAAAACTTGCGGCTGAACTTAACGATGTAGATAGCAGTTTCTATTTTATCTACTGGCAGGAGCAAGTTGCAGGTTTTTTAAAGGTTAATAAAGTAGGGGCGCAAACTGATCTTAAAGATGATAAATCGTTAGAGATTGAGCGATTTTATATCCGTAAGGCTTTTTTACGACAAGGGTTAGGTAAAGGGTTAATGACTTTTGCTTGTGATTTAGCGAAACAAGCTAATAAAGAATATGTGTGGTTAGGTGTGTGGGAAGGAAATTTTCCTGCGCTGCATTTTTACAAAAGCATGGGTTTTTACCAGATAGGTTCGCACCCGTTTGATATGGGCGGTGATATTCAAACCGATCTGGTATTTAAAAAAGAGCTGTAATAACACAGCTCTTAACCGACTTCTTTAACTAAATTGCTGACGTGTCCGATTCGCATAAGCGACCAGTGACAGCATAACTGGTACTTCAACTAATACGCCGACTATCGTCGCCAGTGCCGCGCCGGAATGAATACCAAATAAACTGATTGCCACCGCCACTGCCAGTTCAAAGAAATTAGACGCGCCAATCATAGCGCCAGGTGCTGCAATACAATGTGGTTGTTGCCATTTTTTCATCCACCAATAAGTGATCGCAAAAATCAGGTAAGTCTGTATCAGCAGTGGAATGGCTATTAATACGATATCAACAGGGTTAGCTAAAATGGTCTGCGCCTGAAAGCCGAACAGTAAAATTACCGTTCCCACTAAACCGATAATTGACAGCGGTTTTAAGGCCGCACTTAATTTATCCAACTTGGTCTGGTTATGAATAAAATGACGGGTTAATACTCCGGCAACCAATGGCACAACCACAAATAACGAAACCGACAGAAGCAAAGTATCCCAAGGTACAAAGACATCGGTTACCCCTAATAAAAAGGCCGCCAGCGGTGCAAACGCAACCACCATGATCAAATCATTAATGGCTACCTGCACCAGCGTATAGTTGGCATCACCTTTGGTGAGCTGGCTCCAGACAAAAACCATGGCGGTACAGGGAGCGATGCCTAATAAAATCATGCCGGCGATATACTGATCGCCTAATTCCGGGGAGATCCAGGGGCCAAAGATATAGCGAATAAATAACATCGCCAGCAGCGCCATGGTGAAGGGTTTTATTAACCAGTTGACAATAATGGTAATAATTAACCCTTTCGGTCGCTGATGAATCTTGCGAATAGAGGTGAAGTCAACCTGCATCATCATCGGGTAGATCATCAGCCAAATAAGCACTGCAATCACTAAGTTTATCTGTGCGTACTGAAAATCAGCAAGCAGAGTAAAAAATTCAGGAAATATCATGCTGCTGATAATGCCAATCAACATGCCAAGTCCAATCCATACACTTAAAAAACGTTCAAATATTCCCATTTTTTTATTCCTCTATTTTTATATCTTGGGCTTAACAGTCGCTGTAACGCTCGGCTGAAGAGCATATATCGCCAGTATTAGTTACTTCACACTGCGCATCACTTTGCTTTATGCAGCATTGTTCGGTCATATAAGTAATTAAATCGCTCATCAGCGCCGTATTCGCACGATAGCGTTTAAATCTACCTTCCTGTTCAACGGAAACTAATCCGGCATGCAGCATAGCTTTCAGGTGGAACGATAGAGAATTTGGTGCAATCTCCAATGCCGAAGCCATTTCACCTGCAACCATGCCGTTCTGTCCGCTTTTGATTAATAAGCGCCAGATATCCAGACGGACACCGGAAGCTAATGATTCAAATATTTGCGTTGCATTATCTCTGGTCATTATTTATCCCCTTATTACTTAGTTCAATAATACGAGAACTATTGAATTTATCAAATGGAAACAGATAATATTTATAAACAATATCTGTTTTCACTGTAAAGGGAGGCGGGGGCTTTACTGTTCAGCAGAGTTAAAGTTAACTACAACTTTTAAGCCCGGATGATTATTCTCTAATGCTATCTGTGCATCGTGCAGGCGTATGATAGCCCTGACCAGCGGCAGACCGATACCAAAGCCGGCAATGCTGCGGCTTTCTTCAATACGGTATAAGCGCTGGAATACTTTGTCTTTTTCATGATCGGGAATGCCAGGGCCGGTATCACTGATAATAAAACCGTTATCTGTTATTTCTATCGCTATTTGAGTGTGCTGACCCGCGTATTTACAGGCGTTTTCAAGCAGATTATAAATAGCGCGAAACAGCAGTGTTGCATCGCCTTGTACAATACAGTTCTGCTTGCCAACAATGCGCAGGCTTTGATGATTATCTTCAACAATTGGTCGGATTAAATCCACTGCATCGTTAATAACTACCTGCAAGTTGATCGCTGCAAAGTGTGTTGTCTGTTGTTTTTGTTCCAGGCGGGTGAGTTCCAGCATGGCAGTGAAGGTGAATAAAATCGCATCTAATTTAACTAACATCTCGGTCAAATTGTCAGTGGGACTCCCCGATTTATGCGCATCCATTAAACCTTGTTCGATTTGTTGTCTTAAATGTCCTAATGGAGTGCGCAGATCGTGCGCAATCGCATCGGTAACACCTGTAATGGCATGAAAGGAATCTTCTAATCGAGACAACATGGTATTGATATGCAGAGCCATATGATCATACTCATCACCTTGTGCGGATACCGGTACGCGCGCGGTCATTTCACCTGATTCCACACGTTGTGCAATAGAATTAAAGGTATTAATACGTTTTAAAACCCGGTGAGAGAAAATTAACCCTGTGGTGATACCCAGAGCCAGTGCCAATAACAACGCAATAATCGAAGCGCTAATAAATTGTGTTTTGAGATCGAATAAGGATTCATCATCCGTGGCGATCACGAGCAGACCCTGTGGCAGGGCTTGTGAACACCCTGATATTAGACGAATTTCATCATAGTTATCTAACCAAATAGGGAAGCGCGTTATGCTTGGACAGCTGCGAAGATATTTAGGTGCTGAAGTCAATCGACCGTAAACCTGCTCTTGAGTGACAAAACTGAGGATATATTGTCGGGAACCAGCTGCTTGAAGTTCAAACTGTTTGATAAAATCAGCCTGGTTAAGTTCTTGCGCTAAGAGTTTTTGCTGCTGTACCAGCTCACCCATTTGTGATCTCTGATTGCGACTGATCTGACCTACGCTTAATTGATATAGCAGCAACAGCAAAATACCTACGACTAATAGCAGCAGGCTAGTATATAGGCGCGTTAAACGCCATACGGAACTGGCTTGTCTACTGTTTTTCCACCATTCGGTAACCCACGCCACGAACGGTTTCAAGTAAGGGAGCATGACCATCAAGTTCTACCTTTTTACGTAATCGTGCAACGTGCACATCAATAACATTAGTTTGCGGATCAAAATGATAATCCCATACCGCTTCAAACAGTAAGGAACGTGAGATCACTTGCCCCGCGTGTTCCATTAAATAGCGTAATAATTTGAATTCTTTGGGTTGCAGCTGAATCTCAATCAATCCTCGATAAACTTTATGTGCAAGCAGATCCATCTGCAAGTCAGCAACCTGAAGCTTGTTCGACAACTCGCTGCTGTTACCTTTGCGTTTGATTAATATTTCGATACGTATTAATAACTCAGAAAGTGCAAAAGGTTTAACCAGATAATCATCACCACCTTCTCGCAGCCCTTTAACGCGTTCCGCCACACTGTCTAACGCGCTTAAAATAAGGACGGGTGTTTGTTTCCCGGCATTTCTTAAGGTGCTTAATACAGATAAACCATCCAGCTTAGGCAACATTCTATCTAATAAGATCAACTGATAATCATGTTCAAGGGCTAAGAATAACCCGTCTTGACCGTTATCCGCGAGATCCACTTCATAACCTTGTTCCTGAAGTGCTTTCTGCAAGTATTGGCTGGTCGTGTCATTATCTTCAACCACTAAAATCCGCATTGACTCTCCTTATGCTGAATACTAGTTAGCCCTAATTTTTAGGTTATTAGGGCTGGCTACTGAAATACTTTTGAAACAAATTTAAGATGCACAATCTAGTATTTTGTCAGTTTTCTTTATTCCCAGTTATCATCGCTTTTACAAGATTTTCATTATGCAACTTACTGGAAACAGTAACGCCTAAAATATGCAGGAAGATTAAAAACAATAAGAAGTGTGCAGAAGCTTCATGTATTTCTTCCCATAATTCATTGTCATCGTGGTCTTTACTGTAGGTCAGTTTGTTATGATCACTATCTGCATAAGCGCTGCTAATTACTGCAAGCTTGTTTTCAGCTAACGGACCACGGCCCTCTTCGATGGCATAAACTTTTAATCCGCTAATTGTGACAGCAAAAAGGGTTACTAATAAAGTAATGACCATCACTCCTGCTGCCGGATTATGACCAATATAGTGTTTCGGTTTTTTATTTCGTAACCCTTTCAGGTAATTAATAACAGTGCCTGGTGAATAAATAAAGTTACTAAAACAAGCATACTTACTACCAACAATACCCCATAACACTCTTAATATAATAAGCCCAAGAACTGTATAACCTGCATAAATATGCCACATGCTTCCCTCTTCGCCTGCATATGCAACTACAACAGATGCAAGTAAAGAAATATGAAATATGCGCACGAACAGATCCCAAACTTTTATGCTGTTTTCATTACTCATCATTTTGTCCTTTTGTAATGTAAATCAGGGCGAATATAAGGGAAGCGATCAGTGCTTCATAACAGGGATCATTTCACCTGTTTTAATATCAACAATCACACGTTTACGGCCTAGCTGATCAATTAATTTAAATTTATAGAATGTGATCCCTTTTTCATTCTCTAATTCAAACTCCACTAACTCTGCATTATATTTTTCACGGAGTAGTGCAATGGTTGATTTCAGATTGAATTCAGATGCCGCTAACTCTTCAAGCGCTTGATATTCGTCATCATCTAAACGGTTAAGCCCGAATATTTTTAAGCTACGACTCTTCTCTTTGAGCAAGCTACCATCAGCGGTACTTAATTGAAGTTTATATTTCTCTTCTTTCTGCAGATTAATCACTTCTATTTCATAGGAAGTCTGGCCTTTATGGTCATCCAGTTCGAATTCGATAATTTGACCTGGATAGTCATTGGATACTTTTTCAATGGCTTGTTCTAATGTGAAGTTAGCACGTTTTAACGCGAGTGTGGCAAGTGCATCATTGTCTGCAACGGCAGCAAAAGAGGTTAGAGCAAGCGTCGCACAAATTAGTTTTGTAAATTTCATTTTTTTATCCTTTTGTTTATTTTAAGAGTGGAGTTTATCGGATTGCTCATATCGAAAAGGTGGATGAAACATTACAAAAAGTTAATCTTTAATTAAAACATCGCTCTTTTTGCAGGCAAAGTATCATTGAATCGATTATTAATCTGCTTTTGTTGATAATAGCTGGGCAAAATAAGCTTCATTTATTTAATCCATTTAGGTCTGTTACTAATTCACTCGTTTTACCTATTGCTCTATCAAAGCAAGCTTTTGACTTTTATCCCTTACTAAATAATTAATAAATGATGAAATATTTTTATCAATGCCTCGGTCTAATATTTAGTTGCTCAAAATAACTAAGGGGTGAGAAATGAAATTCTTTAATTCCGCAATTAAAGCTTTGTTACTTTTGTTTGTTCTGAGCGTGAATGTGATTCAAGCACAAGAAAAAATCTATACGGGCTATTTTAATAATAAGGCGGTATCTGGTTTTGATGTGGTGAGCTATTTTAGCGAGCAAAAAGCTGTTCAAGGATCGGATAAGTTTACTTTTGAATATAAAGGGGCTGACTGGTATTTCAGCAGTCAACAAAACTTAGATAAGTTTAAAAATAACCCGGAATATTTTGCGCCGCAGTATGGCGGTTATTGCGCATGGGCAATGGCACGAAATAAAGCAGCACCGGGCAATGCACCATTTTGGACTCTCTACCAAGACAAGTTGTATCTCAATTACGATCAAAAAATATTAGATACCTGGCGTGCCGATAAAGATGCTTTTATTAAAAAAGCGGATAAAAATTGGGCGGAAATGGATAAGGAATAAACCATGACATTTAGTAAAACGAATATTATCAGCTGGCTGATAGTGCTGTGGATAAGTAAAGTGTTTTTATTTTCGCTGCCTTATAAATTCACCTTACATCCAGATACCCAGCATATTTTCGGCACTATCGGCAACTGGATGAAAGGTATCATAGGTGAGGAAATTGGTACTTGGTTTAGCAGTTATGGCGCGTATGCGGTGGGCTCTTTTGAGTTGATTACTGCCACGATCCTGCTGTTACCAGCACTGTTTTGGATATTGAAAAAAAACAAGATCATCAGTTATGCACCCAGCCAGAATTTACTGCATGAATGGGGCGGTCTGCTTGCCTTTTTTGTGATGACGGGTGCCGTCTTTTTCCACCTGTTTACACCATTAGGTATTGAAGTTATTCATGAGGGGCAAAATGATCACGGCAGTCTGTTTTATGCTGCAAGCTCAATTGTCGTATTAGGTTTTTTCCTGTTTATTATCAACTTTGTTGAAGTTAAAGTTGGCAGTAGATAGAGGAGGTTAATCATTTGCTAATTCGTATCTTACTGGTTGCTTCATATATTTTGCATTGCATTCGATTAAGGGTTGGGCCATGGAAATATTTTCAACTAAATGCGCCATATTTCAATGATCAACGTAATCTCTTTTCTAAGTTGGATATGGATCAGCGCATCCCCAAGCAGTGGCGGCTTGAGCAGTTTATGGATTTTGGACAAAGGGATCCCGATAGCTACCCTGTTTTTGTTAAACCGGAATGGGGACAAAATTCCCAAGGTATTATCCGTGCTGATAACCTGCAACAACTCAATAGTCACCGCCAGGCACGCACCACAAGGCATCCTTTTTATTTAATTCAAAGCGCAGCACCGGGAAAACGGGAATTTGAAATTTTTGTGATTGCACAGAGCGAAAACATTGAGCAAGTCGCACTGTTTTCGATTACAGAAACCTGTAATAGCGGGGATGATCCCTTACCTATTAACGGGATTTACAACCAAACAAGCTACTATCAGGATTTGGCAGGGCAGTTAAGCAAAGAGCAACAAACAAAAATATGGTCACATCTTAAGCGTTGCGGCCAATTTCGTATCGCTCGTTATGGTGTTCGCGCCGATTCATTAGCAAGTCTGATTGCAGGGCACTTTCATATTATTGAAATTAATCTTTTTGTGCCGATGCCATTGCTGCTGTTAGTTGAAGAGTTGCAAACTTGGCAGAAAATTAAATTTGTTTTAACTGCGATGCAGCAACTGGCAGCGGTAACCAAAACCATTCCCGCTACGCAAACGGTTAAAGCGGTGTTTTTTAAAAAACTAAAATGTGCGCATCTGTTAAAAGCGATAACTAAAAGTGAGATCACTTTATGAGTCAATTTAAAAAAATAATTTATGCGTGGATAAGCAAAACCTTTATGGATGGCTGCAGTAATTATAATAGCCTAGCGGTGCGCAAAAGTTGTCGCAGTAAAGAGCAAGCCAGAGCCGTCTTTAGCAAAGGTAATATTCCCTGTGCGCAAGGGATGATTTTTTTTAATCCCTTTAAAGCGATTCAATTTGCCAGACAGTACGGCTTTCCCCTGGTAGTTAAACCTAATGTCAGTGGTTTTTCACGCGGCAGTTTTTTTCCGATCAATAATTATAAAGAGCTATGGCGCGCCCTGTTTTTTGCTAAATTATGGTGGCCGTTCACGGTTGTTGAACAATATTTGCAGGGCCATAATTACCGCGTAGTGGTGGCTAATGGCAAAGTTATCTCGGTATTACAACGTTATGCGCCGTTTGTTATTGGTGATGGCAAGGCCACGATCAGTGAGTTAATTGATAGGGAAAATACAGTTCGGGAAACCATGAATTTATACCCTTGTATGTCGTCCTTACAAAAAGGTTCACAAACGCAAACTTTTTTAAACAAACAAGGTTATAACTTGGCAACGGTTCCTGCTGACAAAGAGCAGGTCACGCTGTTTTATCGTATCTCATTAGCGCCGGGTGGGGTGGTCAGAGTTATTGATAAGGCCCTGATCCCCGAAGTTAATCACAAGCTGTTTAAAGACGTTTTGCGCCTCTTTGATGCGAATGTTTTAGGGATCGATGTGATTTTAGAAAAAGGCATTGAAACGGATTGCGACCAGCAAAAATGTATTTTTCTAGAGGTAAATTCCCGTCCCTACCTGAAAATGCATGCTTTTCCTCGCTATGGCATCGCTGAAGATCTCAGTGCGGAATTTAATCAGTTAGAGCAACTTGATATTCAACAGTTAGACACCTATTAATGACAGGCTTAATACGCACTTTTTACCTATTTTCCGGCATACATGGTTTTTTGATTGGTTTGCTGCCTATTTTTATCCCCGTTATTTTATGGAATAAAGGCTTAAATCTCGCGGATATCGCCAATTTTACGGCATTAACCGCGCTGGGTTTTGTGATGGCGATGCTTGCCTGGGATAGATTACGTGCCACTGCAAAATGGTCATTGATTATTGCCCTGTCGTTCCTCTTTGAGATTGCTTTGGTCAGCTTATTATTGGCAGATAATCTGCCGTTATTATTATCACTTGGCGCTTTGATTAACGGAGCGGCAGGCTGTTTTTACTGGTCAACGCAACGCATCCTGTTTCAGCGTGTCACTGAAACAAAAAACAGCGGTAATACCTTTGGTAATTTTCAAATTTTGCTGGTGATAGTATTAAAACTAGGGGTATTAATCGGCAGTTATTTATTAGATGCGGCGCATCTTAAAATCTTACTGGCTCTCTATGTGAGCCTGTCAATGCTCGGTTATTTTATGGTAAAAGGCAGTTTAGCTAGCGCAGTTGAGTTGCTGGAAAAGGATCAACCTAAAGCATTCTCTTTTGTACAAATAATGCAGTTTCAGGATGCTTTTAAATCGAAAACTATTTTTTTGATTGATGGCGTGTTTCTATTTTTAGAAAGTTATTTCTGGCTGTTATCCCTGTATCTTTTAACCCAACAAAACTTACTGAAATTAGGGCTGTTGATTGTGATCTTGGGGCTCTGTTTGGCGGTTATTTTTTTCATTATTAAAAAACGCATTGACCATAGCAATGCGCAGCGCATCTTTATTGTTGCGGTTTTTGCTTATGCACTTTCATGGTTATTAAGAGGGCAGTTAAGTTTACAAGGTGACACATTGTATCTGTATGTAACAATATTAATTATTGCTTTTTTAACCAGCTTCTTCCGTTTAGCTTTTAATAAACGCTTTTATGATTTGGCCGAACGTCAGCAAGCGATCCGCTATATTATCTGCAAAAGTTATTATTCGCAGTTTGTGCTAGTGCTGTTTTTTACTCTTGCTGGTTATCTGTTCTCCAGCACTGTTGATGCGCTGCAACAACTGCAAAATTTGTACCTGTTGCTGATACCGTTGGTTTTTATCTATTTGTTTTATGGTGATAAAAATACAACAAAGCCAGCAGATTAGCTGGCTTTTACTGGGTAATAATGGAAATTAATCCATTAAATGCTCAAGTCCGTAAACCAACGCATTATGTTTAACGACTTCTTTACAAGCAAGGCAGATACCCGGCATAAATGATTCACGATGTTGAGAATTATGCTCTATTTTTAATGTTTCACTTAATCCACCAAAGAACACGGTTTGTTGTGCCACCACGCCCGGTAAACGAATTGAATGTAGCTTTATACCGTGCAGTTCAGCACCGCGCGCCCCTTCGATAAGCTCTTTATCACTACAAGGAGTGGCTTTTTTTGTGCGTGCTGCTGCAATCAGTTCTGCGGTGCGAATACCAGTACCTGACGGGCTTTCCTCTTTTTGCGGGCTGTGCGTTTCAATGATCTCTACATCAGGTAGATATTTAGCTGCTTGAGCGGCAAATTTCATCATTAATACCGCTCCAATGGAGAAGTTCGGTGCGATTAAACCGCCTTGTTGCTTTTCAGTTGCCAGCGCTTGTAGTTCTTTTACCTGCTCAGCTTGAAAACCACTCGTACCAATTACGGGGCATGCACCTGCCTTTAAAATCGTTTGCGTATTAGCAAAACCGGCAGAAGCGGCGGTTAAATCTACAACCACTTGTGCGTCACTTTGCTTGATTAAAGCAGCAAGATCATCACCAAAATCACACTGACCAACAAGCTGTAATTCAGGATCGTTATTAATTGCTTTAACAGCTTCGCTACCCATGCGCCCTTTAGCGCCGTTTACAATGACTTTAATCATGGTTATTCCTTTAATGTTTTGTAGTAATACCAAAGCAAAGCTCTAGCAAATCTATTTTCTTGTTACTGATTATAAAAAATATAAGCAGCGAAACCAATCCAGCTTAAAACTAATAAAATCCAAGGGTAGTGGTTACTGCTTTTTACTTCAGTAGCGGTTTCTATTTCAGCGACTTGATCTTGTTGTTTTTTCTTTTTCTTACTCGCTTTATCTGCTTGGCGCTGTTTGTTTTTGGCTGTTTTTTTGTATTCAGCAATGCCTTTTTGAATACCCTGGGCAATTAAGCGAGTTTGCTCTTTTGTTTGCCCTGGTTTTTGCGTCTTTTTCGCAATCACCATCGCTTCTTCTTGGGTTTCTGCTGAGATCTCGTTATTTTTGTGTTTAGCCATTTTATTTACACTTTTCCTCTTTAAGTTGAGCTAATCGTGCCAGTGATTTTTTGTTTAGCACCTCTAAAAATTTTTCCGGATCGTCATATCCATATTCAAACAGATGTGCCACCACTTTGCCGACCAGTGCTTTGCTTTCACTTATCTCAGTATGACTGCGTCCACATCCTTGACAAAAACTGCCGTCACTGGTGCATTGGTTGGTGCATGGGATAAATTTCATGGTTAAATCCTTGTGTTACTGAACTACACTTAAAAGTCGAATATAATACAACAGCCAAGTGACTAGGTGTAGAAATTTTAGTCTAACAATTTTAGAGAATCTAATTATGACTTTAAAAGTTCTTTTTATAAGCATCTGCTGTTTAATTTTGCTGGCATGTTCTGATTCTGCCGAGCAGTTAAATGTAAATTATGGCAAGCCACAGACCCGGGATCGTTTATTACCAGCCAATCATCCGCTGGCATTGCAATTTAGCGAACATGTTTTACCTGTGTTAGAAAAACGCTGTGTGGTTTGTCATGGCTGCTATGATGCGCCATGTCAGTTAAAACTATCATCAGCAGAAGGGATTGATCGTGGATTTTCTCCCGAGTTGGTATATGGCACCCGTTTGCATGAAATTGCACCTGGTCGTTTATTTATAGATGCTAAAAATACCCAGGAGTGGCGCGATAAAAACTTTAAACCCGTATTAAATGAGCGCGATCAAACCCCAATTGCCAATCTTCAGGGCAGTGTTTTGTATCAGCTGTTAACACAAAAAAATAGCCATCCGCTACCCGATGTAGATGTATTACCGGAGAGCTTTGATTTTTCTTTAAATCGTCAGCAGCAATGTCCAAGTATTGAAACGCTTGATAAGTATCAAAATGATTTTCCATTAGCGGGGATGCCTTATGGTTTGCCGGGCATTGAAAAATCTGAGTTTAAAATCATTGAAAATTGGGTGGAGCAGGGGGCTCCAATGGCACAACCCAAAGCCATTTCTGCTTCGATACAAGAACGCGTAGAGCAATGGGAGGGGCTATTAAATGGCGCTGATAACAGAGCAAAACTGGTGAGCCGTTATATCTATGAACATCTATTTTTAGGGCATATCTATTTTTCCGAAGAGGCTGTCGAAAAAGGCGAACTGCCTGTGTATTTCCGCTTAGTGCGTTCAACAACCCCTACCGGCCAGGAAATCAATGAAATTGCGAGTCGCCGTCCCTACGATGATCCCAAGGTTGATACTGTTTATTATCGATTACGTCGTGAAACCGGCACTATCTTAACTAAAACCCATCTGCCCTATGCATTTAACCAACAAAGAAAACTGCGTTGGCATGAATTGTTTTATAACAACCCATTTACTGTGCCTACTTTACCTGGCTATGATCCGGAGAGTAATCCATTTAAGGTATTTGCAGCTATCCCAGCCGATCTGCGTTATCAATTTATGCTTGATGAAGCTGAGTTTACCATTATGGGCTTTATCAAAGGCCCTGTCTGCCGCGGGCAAACCGCTTTAAATGTTATTCAGGATAAATTCTGGGTGCTCTTTAGTGATCCGTCTTATATCAACCAGGCAGGTTACGAAGACTTTATTTATCAGCAAGCTGATGATCTGCAGCTACCCTCCGTTCAGAGTAGCAAGCATTTTGTAACAACAAGCTGGTTAAAATTTTCCAAACGTCAGAAAAGCCATATTAATGCGCAGCATGAATACCTGAAAACAATAGATAATCCACAACGCTATATGGTGCTCAACGGGATCTGGAAAGGTAATGAAAACGCGGCATTAACCGTATTTCGTAACTTTGATAGCGGCGTAGTGAAAAAAGGGTTGCAGGGAGAAGCGCCTAAAACCGCCTGGCTCATTACTTATCCGGTATTAGAGCGTATCCATTATCTGTTAGTGGCCGGTTTCGATATTTACGGTTCAGTTCGTCATCAATTAGTGACACGCTTATATATGGACTTTTTACGTATCGAAGCGGAAATGGCATTTATTATGTTATTACCCAGAGAGCAGCGTAAGGCAGAGATTCAGTCTTGGTATATTGATTCGACTGAAGATTTAAAGGCTTATTTAAATGATAGTAGCTTTTACTTTAATCAAAAAAATAATGTTCGTTATAAAACGGACAATCCGAAAAAGGAACTTTTTGATAAACTTAATAAGCGACAAAATCTAAGTCTAAATGGTAAGCAACTTAAAAAGCAACAGCTTGCGGTTACTCACGGGGCGATGGCAGGTTTGAGTGATTTACCAAATCCAGCGGTGCAACAGTTAGCACAAACCAGTTTTATTTTAATCGAGAAAGAGGGGGAAGATCAGTTGTTCACCCTGTTACGCCATAATAAACGTAAGAATATTTCGATGTTATTAAGAGAAACAAAAACGCGGCAGCCGGAGCTTGATACGGCGGAACTGTTTAAGGGGTTAATCGGCAGTTACCCGCAAGTTATTTTTCGATTAAAAGCATCCGAACAGGCACAATTCGTCAAACAACTCAGCTTGGTTTATGATCCGCAAAGTTACGCGCGTCTACTCGATTCATTTGCAGTACGCCGCAGCAACCCTGATTTCTGGCAAGTGAGTGATAAACTGCATCAACTGCACTTTCAAGATGATCCGATAACTTATGGTTTATTTGATTACAACCGTTTACAGAATCGTTAATCAATTACAGGATAGATAAAAGGATAAACATGACATTTCAATTGGACCGGCGTTTAGAGAATGACTGCTACCAGTTAGCAGAAAGTGAAAATAGCCTGTGGTTACTGCTTAATAACAGTTATTTTCCATGGTTTGTTATTGTGCCGAAAACAGAACAAACTGAACTATATTTGCTTGCAAAAGAGGAGCAGGAACAGTTGCAGCTGGAAGCTAATTTAATCAGTGAATTTGTTAATAGCTGCTTTGACTGCGATAAACTTAATGTGGCAAGTATTGGTAATATTGTTAAGCAGATGCATATCCATATTATTGCACGAACTGAGTCTGATCCTTGCTGGCCAGGGGTAGTTTGGGGGACAAGCTTTAAGCAGGGGTATGAAATATCCGATGTGCTGGAAATTCAAACAAAATTAAAACATTTTTGCCAGCACAAAAACATAAATGGATTTCAGTTTGCGCCAGTTCAATAAAGCCCTTGCTAGCCATTGATTTTATATGCACAAAGGCTCTATTATTCAAGTAATTTGAAAACTGATGAATTTATGTTTGTAACCTGGTTTGGGCATATCATACTATTAACACTTAAGGGAATGTGAAATGATTGAACTTTCACAACTGTTTAAAAATGTAAAACAACTACCTGTTTTACCTATTCTATTACTCGAGTTAATGGAAAGCTTTTCTGATGAAGATGCCCGTGTTGAAGATATTGCCAAAAAGATTGGTATGGACCAATCGATCAGTGCAAAAGTTATTCGTATGGCAAATTCAGCTGCTTATCGCCGTGGTAAAGAGGTTGAATCGATTGAGCAAGCAGTGATCCGTTTAGGTTTCAATCAGGTACGAAGCATAGTTGTTGCTGCAACATTGTCGAATGTCTTTCCCGATACCCCGAGTTTTGATAAAAATAAATTTTGGCAAGATACCTTTACCACTGCCAGTATTGCTAAAGCGCTTGCCAAGCATACCAATGTCAATCAAGAGACCGCATTTACCTGTGCAATGATGCATAATATTGGTGAACTGCTATTACAAATTTTAAAACCTGAAGAATGCTCTTTAATTGCGATGGCGATTGAAGCTGGCGAGCCACGTTTGTCAGCCCAGCGTGAAACCTACAGCCAGGTGGGGGGGGAACTTGCCAAACATTGGGATTTTTCAATTGTTTTTTGCGATGCGATAGAGCAGCAACTTGATCCACTCTCTTATGAAACCCCTTCAAAAGCGGCGATCATAATCCGTTTATCTGTTTTTGCCAGTTTCGCATGGGGAGCGGGCTTACCTGCTGAGATGATAGTGGCACGTTTTCCTGCCACATTAACTGATTACCTTAATTTAAATAAAAATGGCTTGGTGGATGAGTTTGAAAGCATGATTGAAGCCGGAAAAGAGCTCGGTCGTTTAATGTCACATTAAGTTTGTTCAATAAAGCATAAATCATCAGAATTACCTTTTAACATATAAAGTGGCTTGGAATATTTCTTAGCCATTTTTTTTGCCAAAAATTCAGCTGAATCACCGAAAATAGATAACTTATCTGCTTGTTTGATTAACGATAGATAAGCTTCATTTTGTGCATATTTGTTATTACTAAGCTGCGCCTCAGATAAAAGACAGATTGTCGGCTTTAACTGCAGAATTG
>NZ_CEZLMY010000002.1:17185-69429 GCF_983033635.1 Psychromonas sp.
ATAAAACTGACCTTGTAACAAGTTTTGAATATTAGATAAATGCCCCGCGCCAGCAGGTTCAATAAAAATTCGCTGTGGATCTACCTCTTTAATTAACTTATTTAAAGCAACACGAAAGGGCATGCCGGCACTGCAACATAAACATCCACCATAAACCTCTTTAATGAAAATATTGTTCGCCAAGCAGTGTTCTTTAGGATAATGATAGTTGCCCGATTCATTAACCAATACCGCCCATTTTTCATTAGCGGGCTTATAAGTTAACAACTGTTGAATAAATGTGCTTTTTCCAGCCCCTAAAAATCCGCCAATAATATGGCAAGGTATTTTTTCTTTCATTAAATATACTCCGTAACAAGCTGTTATCGTAGCATGTTTACGTCTTACTCAGTTATACTGAGGCTGAAAATTAAGCAGAAGCAAATTAATGAGAGGTGATTATGATCTACAGCATGACGGCATTTGCACGTAAGCAATTAAAAGGTGATTGGGGAACTGCAGTATGGGAAATCCGCTCGGTAAACCAACGTTATTTAGAGACCTATTTTCGCCTTCCTGAACAGTTTCGAGGTCTTGAAGTTAAATTAAAAGATATTTTCCGCAAGCGTTTACAGCGTGGAAAAATCGAATGTAATCTGCGTTTTGAAGCAAGTAGCAGTAATGATGATGCGCTAAGTATGAATCAAGAATTAGCGGCGCAACTGGTTCAAAATGCCCAGTGGGTACTTGATAAAGCAGGTAGCGGTACATTAAACCCAATCGACATTCTGAAATGGCCTGGCGTAATGCAGGCACCAGAGCAAGATCTTGATGCGATAACGGTTGAACTGATGGCCGGTTTTGAAGAGACACTTAATGAATTTGTTGAATCACGCGCAGCTGAAGGCAGTAACCTAGCGGTAATGATTGAGCAACGCTTAGCAGCAATTGCACAGCAAGCAGAAAAAGTACGCGCATTTATGCCTGACGTACAAGCATGGCAAAAAAGTCGTATTCTTAAAAAGTTCGAAGATGCTAATGTGGATTTAGACAGTACTCGTGTTGAACAAGAGTTGGTTTTACTGGCACAAAAAACAGATGTAGCAGAAGAGCTGGATCGTTTAGATTCACATATTTCAGAAAGCCGTAATGTATTAACAAAAGGCGGCCCTGTAGGGCGTCGTTTAGACTTTATGAT
Organism: Psychromonas sp.; assembly: GCF_983033635.1. Lineage (NCBI taxonomy): Bacteria > Pseudomonadati > Pseudomonadota > Gammaproteobacteria > Alteromonadales > Psychromonadaceae > Psychromonas > Psychromonas sp. Next base: position 18,363 of record NZ_CEZLMY010000002.1, read on the forward strand.
GCAAGAATTTAACCGTGAAGCAAACACCTTAGGCTCAAAAGTGATTAACAGTGATATCACAGCCGCTGCCGTGGAATGCAAAGTGCTAATCGAGCAGATGCGCGAGCAGGTGCAGAATATAGAGTAACCTTTACTGCTCTTTTCTCTTTTCTTCTAGGCCCTGTTTTTGCAGGGCTTTTTTGTTTCTATTGTTAAATTCTTTTTTTGATTAAATATTCCTACTGATCACTCTTTGCTGCTGTAGCAGGAAATCTCTTTCTCTTTGCAATTAGATTCAGCTAATGCAGGTTACACTGAATTAGTGTGATCTAATTCTTGATTTTTATATTAAGCCTTTTCTAATATAGGGTTTTTGAATAAAGATTGATCTAATACAGCATTGCCTTATTTAATTGCGTCACAGTGATGCTATACCTTTAGAGGTATAGATGATTTATATCATATAGATGCAGGCAAATAGGGAAGTGGGGTTTGCGATGAAAGGCAAAACAATAACAATAACAATAACAATATTATTACTGAGCTGGATTAATGCTGTTCTAGCAACTGGTTCAGAAAAAACACAACAGCAAGATCTTAGTCGCGCCAATATGACTGCAGATCATTCTAAATTTGAGCAGCTTGATCAAGAGTTTGATTATGCACCCGATGTCACTGAAGCCTGCCTTGAATGTCATACCGAGGCTGCCAAACAGGTGCATAAAACTTTTCATTGGAAGTGGGCTGCCAAAGTTGATGGAAAAATGGTTGGTAAAGGCAAAAATGGTTTTAATAACTATTGTGTTGCTGCGCGTGGAAATGAGAGTTGTACGCAATGTCACACAGGTTATGGCTGGCGTAATGATGATTTTGACCAGGAAGCGGAAGAGAATGTTGATTGCCTAGTTTGTCATGATGGCACAGGAACTTATAAAAAATCGGCTGCTATGTCGGGCCATCCCTATTATGAAGATACTAAGCTCGGTGATTTTCTGCAGCCTGCAGTTGATCTTCGTGCTGTTGCGCAAAGTGTTGGTGCACCAAAACGTGAAAACTGTTTAGCATGTCATGCAAATGGTGGCGGTGGTAATGGTGTTAAACATGGTGATACTGATATGTCACTGGTGGATCCTGTGCATTCACTTGATGTTCATATGAGTCCGGAAAAACTGAACTTCAGTTGTCAAACCTGTCATAAAACCAGTGGACATGAAATTGCCGGACGTTACAACGGTAAAAAAGCCTTTATTGATCATAAAAAAGATATGGGGCGTATTGAACGTGACGGTAAAAATGTCTCATGTGAATCATGTCATGGTGAAAAACCGCATGAAATCCGTGAAATTGATAATCACACCTCTAAAGTCGCTTGTACCTCTTGTCATATTCCAGAAATGGCGCGCGGGCCTTACCTTACCAAATTAACATGGGACTGGTCGACTGCGACTAAGTTGAAAAATGGTAAACCTTATTCGGAAGAGAAACTCTTTGATGGTGTGGAAGCACACAGTTATATGAGTAAAAAAGGGACATTCACTTGGGGGCGTAATGTGACGCCTGAGTACCGTTGGTATAAAGGTGAGTTAAAACAGAAAACCCTGCAAACAGTGATTAATCCTGATAGTGCGCCGATTGATATCAATCCGCCTACTGGCGATTACAACGATCCTGATGCGCGAATTTGGCCCTTCAAAGTGCATCGCGGTAAACAGCCTTATGACACAGAGTTTAATCGTATTTTACCGATTAAGCTGTACGGCAAAAAAGGTACGGGGGCGTTATGGACGGAGTATGACTGGGCTAAAGCATTAGCCGCTGGTGCTAAATTAAACGAAGTAGAATTTAGCGGGCAGTTTGACTTTATTGAAACCAATGGTTTCTGGCCAATCAAACATATGGTTGCCCCCGCTGAAGATGCCGTTGACTGTAATGCTTGTCACTCTCGTGACAGCCGCTTAACCGGCTTAAATGATTTCTACTTAATCGGTCGTGATTCTAATTTCTGGGTGGAACTGTTTGGCTTGCTAGCAGTCGTTGGCGGTTTGCTGGGGATAATGGGACATGGGGCTTTACGCTATATAACAGCGCTTAGAAGAAAAAAATTGCAAGCGAAGCAGGTTCAAGGAGGAGATCATGAGTAATAAATCAAACAGTAAAATCGTGGTGCTATTTAAACGTTTTGAACGGTTCTGGCACTGGGCACAAGCGCTAATGATTTTGTTGTTATTGCTTACCGGTTTGGAGATGCATGGATTGTTTGAGTTGTTTGGTTTTGGCTCTGCGGTCGAAACGCATAATCTGATTGGCTTTGTCTGGACAGGCTTAGTGGTACTGATTTATACCTGGATCTTAACCACAGGGGAGTGGCAGCAATATTTCCCAACGCTAAAAGGTGTCGAAGGTACACTGCGTTTTTATCTTTACGGTGTGTTTAAAGGTGAAAAACATCCTCACCATATGACGCCTGACGACAAGTTCAACCCTCTGCAGCGTTTAGGCTATATCGCTATCTTATTTGGTCTGCTGCCATTGCAGGTGATTAGCGGTTTTGCTTTTTACTTTTTCCCTGATCTGCGTGCGGCAGGGGTGATAGGCCATGTTGATCTGATTGCTATCTTGCACACTTTTAATGCTTATGCACTGCTCAGTTTTGTGGTGATTCATCTGTATATGATCACCTTTGGCGAAAAGTTATCAAGCCATATTAAAGCGATGATTACGGGCAAAGAAAAAATTGAAGAATAATAAATTTTAAACACGTTAAGGAAATCAATATGAAAAAACTAATTATGTTAACACTGGGTTTAATGCTGACCTTTAATGTTTTTGCTGACGCCGCCAAAGGGCAAAAGTATTACTTGAAATACTTGCGTCCACATTTTGAAATCAACGGACAGGAGTTTGCCAGCCAGCACCTTAAAGTTGAATGGAAGCGTCTGTTCAAGAAAGATTCAAAACGTTTTATTAAAGAATACACAAAAAAATTCCCTGAATCTGCTGAGTTTTTAAATGGTGATACATTCCAGAAAATAGCTCCGCATGTAAAAGATTTTGCTATGAAGTATGCAGCGGACAGTGGTGAGCTCGCGAGTTGTAATTAAAGCAAAAGGTTATTTAGATTAAGTCATTGGAAATGGATTACGGTAAAGCAACTAACTAGCTTCAACATATTTTTAATAAGACAAGGATGAAACACTATGAATAATAAATTATCAGTAATAGCTGCCTCCTTATTACTCGCTTTTTCAGCGCCAGTTTTTGCCGATCAAGCGCAAGATATCGCTGACTTAAAAGATCAAGTTCGTGAATTACAGAAAAAGGTTGGCGGAAGTAATCTCAAGTTTAGTGCAGATTACCGTGTCACCATGGACAGCCTTGAATATAAGATGGCTGATGGAACAACGGTTGAAAATAGCGGTTTATTAGCAAATCGTTTAGAGATAGGTATGGGCTATCAACCTTTCGATAATCTTGTTTTTAAAGGCCTGCTTTCCTATAACAAGGCCTTTGGTGAAACATTATCCAACCCAAACAACCCGGGGATGAGTAATTTTGATTGGGTAACGAATGAAAATTTAGGCGATAACAGCCTTAACGTGAAAGAAGTGTACATGTTATATCTTGGTGATAATTTCCTGGGCAGTGATTTAAACTGGTCGGGGAGTCTTGGCCGTCGTCCTTCCACCAACGGTTTTATAGCCAATAATCGGGAAGGTTACGATGCTGCAAAATCACCCCTAGGGCACTCTATCAATGTTGAATTTGACGGTTTAAGCCTTGCCGTTAAGTTAGATAAACTAACGGGTGTTAGTGGTATGGATGCGAAACTCTGTGCCGGCCGAGGTTTAAGCGCAACGGCTACACCCAGATTTTCTTCAACGGGAAGTGACTATGTAGATACAGGTGCAATGGATAATATCGATATGATAGGTTTGATTGTTACGCCATATAATAATGGTCAATATGACATTAAAGCACAGTACTATTATGCTAATAATCTCATTGATATGGGCTACGATTACACCGATCCAATGGCACCTGCAGCAACAGGTTTTGAACAGTTAGGCGATCTACAAAACTTCACATTATCAATGCAGGTTAATGGTGTTGGTGAGTTTATCAATGATTTCTTAGACGATACTGTATTGTTTGCTTCAGTTTCTGCATCACAAACTAGACCAGATGGCGGCATGACTGCTGGCGGAAACTATGGCATGTTGGGATCGCAAGATAACGAAACAGGTTACTCCTACTGGGTTGGTGCTACATTCCCTGCATTTATGGAAGGGGATCGTTTTGGTCTTGAATATAACCATGGTTCTAAATATTGGCGTTCATTCACCTATGGTGAAGATACTTTAATTGGGTCAAAAATCGCGACGCGTGGTGATGCATTTGAAGCTTATTATAACTTACCAATTATTGGTGAAACCTTATATGTACAACTGCGTTATACCTACATTAATTATGATTACTCCGGAAGCAATGGTTTCTTTGGTAACAGCAGTGCACCAATGACCATGGGAGAAGCTAAAGCGGCTGGTTACGGTGGCATGATCGCTGAAAGTGCGCAGGATTTACGCGCAATGATCCGTTATAACTATTAACAGGTAGCATCTGTTACTTAAAAGGCATTTATCATTATTGGCACTGACAATAGGCTAAATGTCTTTTATTTGCTATTTCACCTTTCTTTCCCTGATCTCTTTCAGTTTTATTTTCTTTGTTAACCCCCTGAATAACCATGGTTTTTTTATGGTTATGATTTGTTATTATTTATCGTAATAAACAACCTCTTCTATATAGCTAATAATTACTAAAAAACAAACTCAGTTTTCTCCTTAACGTCTATATTGTGATCTAAATCCTGTTGTTTCTTGCGGGATACTTCAGTTGATTTCAGTTCATTAGATGTGACTAGGAGGTCCATATGAAATTAACAATTACTTCCCTTTTATTAACGCTGTTTATTAGCAGCAGTTGTTGGGCAAATCACCTTAAGATAATTACCGCTATATCGGTTAATGAACAGAATCAGCAGCAGGTATCAGGTCATTTAATTACCCAGGTGTTTAATGCAACAGGTGAAAAGATACATAATGTTAATTTGCGTTTAGTTAATTCAAGTAAAGTGCAACTCGACAACCCCATTTTGCAGTTTTTTACGCTCAAGGATGGTGGGGTGCGCCATATTAGCAATCATTTTTATGCGCAACCACTTGATGCGGAGTCACCTGGTTCTATTTTATGGCGTATCAATTATGACGATGCCCTAGGCCATCATCAAGAGTTTGTATCCAGCAAGATAAATAATCGTTTATAACGAAGCGGAGCTCTTGCATCTTGAGGTAGCTTGGGTAAAGTTGCTGGTTACTTATAAAATAAATCGAAAGCGTACTGAGTTAAAATCAACCAGCTTACCCTGACTTATTTTTATGCCTTCGCTGCGTAATAATTCTATCTTTTTGTCTGTTCCCAAAGCATATTGGCCAGTTTCACCGTTACTTTTTACCACTCGATGGCAGGGCACAATAATCGGGTTGGGATTAGCCGCCATCGCATTTCCCACGGCTTGATAAGCTTTACTCTTTAAAGCGTGCGCAATATCCCCGTAAGTAACAACCTTACCTTCGGGGATCTGTTTTAACAGCTGATAGCATTGTTCATTAAAGGTTTTGGATTTAGGCAATGCTGTTAACCTCTTGTTCGCTCAAATAACGCCATTCACCTAACTCAAGCTTTGAATCCAGCTCTATTTTGCCTATCTGCTCACGGTGTAAGGCTGTCACGTGGTTACCAATAGCAGCAAACATGCGTTTAACTTGGTGGTATTTCCCTTCGCTGATGGTCAGTAAAACCTCTTTTTCGGAAATTATTTCTAATTTTGCAGGCAGGCAAGGCTGACTTTCATTTTTTAGTTGAATGCCCGCTTTAAACTGTTCGCTAGCATTATCTTCGATCGGCTCAGCAAGTCCGACACGATAGCATTTCGAGCATTTTTTGCGTGGACTGGTGATTTGATGTGACCACTGGCCGTCATCGGTAATTAAAATTAGGCCCGTGGTATCAGCATCAAGTCGGCCGGCAATAAATAACTGTTCACGTTTTTCAACATCAATTAAATTAAACACAGTTGGTAACTGTTCATCGACGGTGGAGCAGATAAAATCCTGTGGTTTATTAAGCATAATATAACGTAGACCGCGTAGGGCAATTTGTTTGCCATCCAAACTGATCACTTCATTTTCAGATACTTTATAGGCACTGCTGCGAATGCAGCTATCGTTGTTGGTGATCCGTCCCTGGCTAATGACTTTCTTAGCCTGGCTTCTTGTTAAAGGCGTTGCTTGGCAAATATATTTATCTAGGCGCATGATTTTCTTCTTGTGTTAATAATTGTTTGATGGCGCTCTTGAGGGTGCTTTGAGCTTGTTTTTTGCCAGTGAGATGGTGTTTTTTACAAACCTCTGCCCAGCTATTGTTTTGTAATATTTTTTGTATTGTAATGTATTGCTGCGTTTTGCTTAAGTTTTTTAAATTGGCGGTTAACAGTAGCTTAATTAAAATAGGCTCAACAAACTCATAAGGAAGATTGCCGTTGCTGTAGCTGTCTAGTCGTATGTCACTTACTGTCGTTTTATCAAACTCTTTTAATAGGTTGAAAACTAGCGCGGCGTCAATCTGTTGTAGATGCCTGCTTAATTGTATGGCTAATTGATCTTTAAACTGTTGATGAATTTTGTTGTGTAGCGTTTTTCCTCGGCTTGATAAGGCGCGATTTACAATCAGCGAGTGTGTACCGCTGCTACTGTCTTTAGTTAAACCAATACGCAGGGTTGCAAATGTTAATTGCTGCCAGAAAGATAACAGCTCGGTTGTAGCACCAAAGCTGGCGCAGAGGTGATCAAATTGTTCGTTTTCTGCCCAGTTAGCTAAGTGAGCAACAAATCGTTTGCCCAGGCCTAAATTTTGTAACGTTGGGTGAATGGCTATTCTCTGTATTCGCGCATAACGGAAAGAGGCGGCTTGTTTGCAAGCGCTATGAAAGGTAAGAGATTGTGCAACTAAGTTTCCTTGTACGCGGCGTGTGCCTTGCCATATTTGCTCACACATCTGCTCATCAAAACCGCCTTCCTCATTAATTAGTGCGACACCAAGCAGTTGTTTGTTTTGCTTGAGCACAAAAATATGCAACGAGTTGTCATTGAGTAATTTTTCCAGATCCGAGGGTTTGGTCTGATAGTGCGCAAGTACTAATAAAGAAAATGTTTCTTGTAATAATGATTTATCGACGATTAATTGCGCTGCCGTTAATTTTTCAAATTGCACTGCAGCATTTGAATCATAGCTTGGATTTTCAAATGGAGATTCTGTTAAACAAAGGCTATTTAATGTAAAAGATTCAACGGGATCATTAACAGCCCAACGGATAGGTTGATCAAGATGCAATTGTCGCCATTGTGGGCTGATCTTATGTAAGCGTTTTTGGAAGCGCAGTGCAAAACCTCGTCCGGATCCTTCATAACCATGCTGGGTGGTGGCAAAGACTAATCGTGAATAATGTTTAGCAACTGTTTCTAATGTCGGCACAGGCAATGCGGCAGCTTCATCAATAATAAGCAGATCACATTTTGGTTTGTCAGCAAGCAGGACGTCAGGCGCGATAAAGTGAATGCTTTGCTTGCCCTTGATAATTGAAAATTGATGCTCTTGGTTATCAGTTAATAATAAACTGGCGTGTTTAAACAGAGTGTATGTCGCTTGTTTATTCGGTGCACAGACTAAAATAGTTTTCACACCTGAATTTAACAGCTGTGCAGCTGCAATGCCAAGTGCGGCTGATTTACCCCGGCCTCTATTGGCGGTTAATACAAGCGGTCGGCGCCTATGCCCGGTTAGCGTTTTTATAATGGCGTTAACTGCAACTTGTTGTTGAGTTAGATTTAGCGGTGTTTTAGCTTCGCTATTGAGCGGTTTAGTAGAGAGTTGTGCAATAGGCTGATCCTGCTGGATCGTTTTAAAATCATACTCTAATAGTTGTGAATTTAGATATTGATAAAACAGATTGTTGCCTGGAATTTCTGTAGGAGTGATCAGCAGCAATAAACCACCACCTCTTAATGTACCTTCACTGGCTGCGAAAGCATTTGCATCAAAGTTGTCATAAGCATTGATTATCAGCAACGATATCTCTTGTCCCAGTATTTGCTTGTAAGGAGTAGAGGTAATAGAGGTCGGGGCAGGGCCGCACCAAAAATAAGCATACTGCAAATGCTTAATTAAGAATTGCGCTTGCTGGTAGCACCAGGTTAAATCACCCTGTAAGCGTAATAGTTGACGATGGTTGTCGGTTACCGCTTGCTGTTGAATATGACGAACAAATGAAAGAAGTGCTGACACAGGCGATCCTAGTTTTACTTACGTTTATAAGCTGAGTATATCATCGTCAAATGTAGATTAACTTAAAGCAATATAGATATCAGCTGAATTTAATAGGGTAAGCAGTGATCTCGGCAAGATCCTTGTGATTGTTTTTCAAACAAATTGATCATAAAAACTTGTATTAGCGCACAATTACTGTATTATGCGCATCTCTTACCGATATGGTAAGCGGGCAAAAAGCCCATAACCAATTTATTAGGTTATCAAAATGACTCCCGATTGGGGAGCGACTAGTTTGAATAAGCACTTGAGATCTATCTTGTATAGGTTGTCAGGTGTTTATTTGTATGTTGTATTTTTAACTATTGGAGTTTTGGTCCATGCAGAACCAAAGAATCCGTATCCGCCTTAAAGCTTTTGATCATAAATTGATCGATCAATCAACGGCGGAGATCGTTGAAACTGCAAAGCGCACAGGTGCTCAGGTACGTGGTCCTATCCCACTACCAACTCGTAAAGAGCGTTTCACAATATTGGTATCACCGCATGTAAATAAAGATGCTCGTGACCAATATGAGATTCGCACTCACAAGCGCTTGATTGATATCGTAGAACCAACTGAAAAGACTGTTGACGCACTGATGAAGCTAGATTTAGCTGCTGGCGTTGATGTTCAAATCAGCTTGGGTTAGAAAGGAGTTATAACAATGACAATCGGTCTAGTAGGTCGTAAAGTTGGCATGACTCGCGTCTTCACTGAAGATGGTGTTTCTATCCCAGTTACAGTTCTTGAATGTACACCGAATCGCGTTACTCAAGTGAAAACACTTGATACTGATGGCTACCAAGCTATTCAAGTAACAGCTGGCACTAAGAAAGCTAGCCGTGTAACTAAGCCAGAAGCTGGTCACTTTGCGAAAGCAGGTGTTGAAGCTGGCCGTGGTCTGTGGGAGTTTACTCTTGCTGACAACGAAGGTGCAGATATCAAAGTTGGCGCTGAGCTAAGTGTTGAGCTTTTCAACGAAAATACGAAAGTAGATGTTACAGGTCAGTCTAAAGGTAAAGGTTTCCAAGGCGGTATTAAACGCTGGAACTTTTCTATGCAAGACGCAACTCACGGTAACTCATTATCACATCGTTCTAATGGTTCGATTGGTATGTGTCAAACTCCGGGTCGTGTTTTCAAAGGCAAAAAAATGTCTGGCCACATGGGTGATGAGCGTGTTACGACTCAGAATCTTGAAGTTGTTCGCGTAGACGTTGAACGCAACTTACTGCTCATTAAAGGTGCAGTACCAGGTGCGAAAAACGGCGATGTGTTCATTAAACCTGCTGTTAAAGCATAACCAAGGATTTAGTAATGGAATTGGTATTGAAAGATGCACAAAGTGCACTTGAAGTTTCTGACGCTACCTTTGGACGTGAATTCAACGAAGCCCTAGTTCATCAGGTAGTCGTTGCGTATGCAGCTGGTGCTCGTCAAGGTACTCGTGCTCAGAAAAACCGAAGTGATGTTCGTGGTGGTGGTAAAAAGCCATGGCGTCAAAAAGGTACTGGCCGAGCTCGTTCAGGTACAATCCGTAGCCCTATCTGGGTTGGCGGTGGTGTTACATTCGCGGCGCGTCCACAGGACCATAGCCAGAAAGTAAACAAAAAAATGTACCGTGGCGCAGTGAGAAGCATTCTGTCTGAATTAGTTCGTCAGGATCGTCTAATCGTTGTAGAAAACTTCACTGTTGAAGCTCCTAAAACACAAGAGCTGAAAGCGAAGTTGAAAGAACTGGATCTTAAAGATGTTCTTATCATTACTGAAGAATTAGATGAAAATCTATTCTTAGCAGCGCGTAACCTCTACAAAGTAGACGTTCGTGATGTTCAAGGTATTGATCCAGTGAGCCTAATCGCATTTGATAAAGTTTTAGTAACTGCAGACGCAGTGAAAAAGATTGAGGAGAGCCTAGCATGATCAGTGAAGCGCGTTTACTGCAAGTTATCCTAGCCCCGCATATCTCTGAAAAGGGAACTTTATCTGCTGAAAACCATAACACTATGGTATTCAAAGTTGCAGGTACTGCGACTAAAGCAGAAATCAAAGCGGCAGTCCAAAAACTGTTTGAAGTTGAAGTTACTGGTGTTCGTACACTTAACGTGAAGGGTAAAACCAAGCGTACAGGTCAACGTGTGGGTCGCCGTAGCGACTGGAAAAAAGCATACGTTAGTCTGGCTGAAGGTGCAGACATCGATTTCGCTGGCGCTGAGTAGAGGAATTATAGATGGCTATTGTAAAATGTAAGCCTACGTCTCCAGGTCGTCGCCACGTTGTCAAAGTGGTAAATAACGATCTGCACAAAGGCAAGCCATACGCACCACTTTTAGAGTCTAAATCTAAATCTGGTGGTCGTAATAATGGTGGTCGTATTACGGTTCGTCATATTGGTGGTGGTCACAAACAACACTACCGTATTGTCGATTTTAAACGTAATAAAGACGGTATCCAGGCAAAAGTAGAGCGTTTGGAATATGATCCAAACCGTAGTGCAAACATTGCGCTAGTACTTTACGCTGATGGTGAGCGTCGCTACATCCTAGCCCCTAAAGGCCTGGTTGCTGGTGATCAAATCCAATCTGGTGAAGATGCATCAATCAAAGTAGGTAACTGCTTACCGATGCGTAATATCCCAGTGGGTACAACAGTACATGCTGTAGAAATGAAACCTGCTAAAGGTGCGCAAATCGCACGTTCAGCTGGTGCATACAGCCAAATTGTAGCTCGTGATGGTGCTTACGTTACTCTACGTTTACGTAGTGGTGAAATGCGTAAGATCCCTGCTGAGTGTCGTGCAACAATCGGTGAAGTTGGTAATGCAGAACATATGCTACGCCAATTAGGTAAAGCTGGTGCTACGCGTTGGCGTGGTGTTCGTCCTACCGTTCGTGGTGTTGTAATGAACCCAGTAGATCACCCACATGGTGGTGGTGAAGGTAAAACAAGTGGTGGTCGTCATCCTGTTTCTCCTTGGGGTATGCCAACTAAAGGCTACAAGACTCGTAAGAACAAACGTACTGATCAGTACATTGTTCGTCGTCGTAATAAGAAATAAGCAGAGGTATCGCCATGCCACGTTCTCTCAAGAAGGGTCCATTCATTGACCTACACTTGCTGAAGAAGGTAGAGAAAGCGATGGAGAGCGGTGAGAAAAAACCAATTAAGACTTGGTCTCGTCGTTCAATGATCATTCCAGATATGATTGGTTTGACCATCGCTGTCCATAACGGGCGTCAACACGTGCCAGTATTTGTAACCGATGAAATGGTTGGTCAAAAACTGGGTGAATTTGCACCAACTCGTACTTACCGTGGCCATGTCGCGGATAAGAAAGCGAAGAAATAGAGGTATTTATGGAAGCTTTAGCTAAACATTTATTTGCTCGTTCTTCAGCTCAGAAAGCGCGTTTGGTAGCAGATCAAGTACGTGGTCTATCAGTAGAAAAAGCACTAGAACTTTTATCATACAGCCCGAAAAAAGCGGCAGTATTGATTAAAAAAGTTGTAGATTCTGCAATTGCAAACGCTGAGCATAATGAAGGCGCAGACATTGATGAACTAGTAATCAGCAAAATTTGTGTTGATGAAGGTCCAACAATGAAACGCATCATGCCGCGTGCGAAAGGCCGTGCCGATCGCATAATGAAGCGTTCTTGCCATATCACAGTTGTGGTATCAGACAGGGGTTAAACAATGGGACAGAAAGTTCATCCTAACGGTATTCGCCTAGGTATCACTAAAGCATTTAGCTCTACTTGGTATGCAGGCAAGAAAGATTTCGCAGATAACTTATATAGTGACTTTGAAATCCGTAAATTCTTAACAGAGAAACTGAAAAATGCTTCTTTGTCTAAGATAACAATTGAGCGCCCAGCAAAAAGTGTTCGTGTGACTATTCACACTGCACGTCCAGGTGTTGTAATTGGTAAAAAAGGCGAAGATGTTGAGAAGCTACGCACAGCTATTGCTAAAATGGCAGGTGTTCCAGCGCAGATCAACATTTCAGAAGTTCGTAAACCTGAACTTGACGCAAAACTAGTAGCAGATTCTATCTCTTCTCAGTTAGAGCGTCGTGTAATGTTCCGTCGTGCTATGAAGCGTGCGGTACAAAATGCTATGCGTCTTGGCGCTAAAGGCATTAAAGTTCAAGTAAGTGGTCGTTTAGGTGGTGCAGAAATCGCACGTGCTGAATGGTATCGTGAAGGTCGTGTACCTCTACATACTCTTCGTGCTGATATCGATTACTCAACTTCAGAAGCGCTTACTGTTTACGGTATTATCGGTGTTAAGGTTTGGATCTTTAAAGGTGAAGTTCTAGGTGGTTTACCACTACAACAAGAACAGCCATCTAAACCAAAGCGCAAAAGCCGCGGTAAGTAGGAGATACGCTAATGATGCAACCAAAACGTATGAAGTTCCGTAAAATGCACAAAGGCCGCAACCGTGGTCTTTCGAAAGGTACGGAAGTAAGCTTTGGCGAATTTGGACTAAAAGCTGTCGGTCGTGGTCGAATTACTGCTCGTCAAATCGAAGCAGCACGTCGTGCAATGACTCGTCATGTTAAACGTCAAGGTAAAATCTGGATCCGCGTGTTTCCTGATAAACCGATTACCGGCAAACCGTTAGAAGTTCGTCAAGGTAAAGGTAAAGGTAACGTGGAATATTGGGTTGCTCAAACTCAACCAGGTAAAGTTCTTTATGAAATGGAAGGTGTTCCAGAAGAATTGGCTCGTGAAGCATTTGCTCTAGCAGCTGCTAAACTGCCATTGGCAACAACCTTCGTAACTCGTAAGGTGATGTAATGAAAGCTAACGAACTTAAAGAAAAAAGCGTTGAAGAGCTTAATGCTGAACTTCTTAACTTATTACGTAAGCAATTTGAATTACGTATGCAGTTAAACACAGGTCAGTTAGCACAGCCGCATTTGGTAAAAGAAGTGCGTCGTGACATCGCCCGTGTTAAGACAGTATTAAATCAGAAGGTAGGTGCGTAATGAGCGAATCTAAAACTCGTACTCTTCAAGCAAAAGTAATCAGTGCAAAGATGGATAAATCTATCGTTGTTGCTATCGAACGCAAAGTGAAGCATCCGTTATACGGTAAATTCATGAAGCGTACGACTAAGTTACATGCGCATGATGAAACAAATCAATGTAGTGAAGGTGACGTTGTACTAATCAGCGAATGCCGTCCACTTTCTAAGACTAAGTCTTGGACATTGGTTGAAATCGTACGTAAAGCTTAATTTTAATTAATTAACTTTATTTACATAGGTTAAACGGCGTCCATTTCGGATGCCGTTTTTTTAGACTATCTTTCTTGGAAAGTTGGTGGTATTATGCCGCACCCTGAAAAAACGGGTAAACAACTCCTAGAGAGTAATCAATTGTAATATAGCGGAGCACTGTAATGATCCAAATGCAAAGTGTGCTGGATGTCGCCGATAATTCTGGCGCTCGACGCGTAATGTGTATTAAGGTCCTTGGTGGCTCGCATCGCCGTTATGCAGCAATCGGTGACATCATCAAAGTTTCTGTGAAGGAAGCAATTCCTCGCGGTAAAGTTAAAAAAGGTGATGTTCACACAGCTGTGGTTGTGCGTACCAGAAAAGGTGTACGTCGTCCCGATGGTTCTGTAATTCGTTTTGATCGCAACGCTGCGGTTATGCTGAATGCACAAAACCAGCCAATCGGAACACGTATCTTTGGCCCTGTAACTCGTGAACTTCGTAATGACAATTTTATGAAGATTGTTTCACTGGCGCCGGAAGTACTGTAAGGAACCGAAATGGCAGCAAAAATTAAACGTGACGATGAAGTAATTGTAATTACCGGTAAAGATAAAGGTAAAACTGGGAAAATTTCTACAGTTTTAGCGAACGGGAAAGTAATTATTGAAGGTGTGAACACTGTTAAGAAACACCAAAAGCCAAACCCGCAAGCGGGCGTAACTGGTGGTATTATCGAACAGGAAGCACCGATACAAATATCAAATGTTGCGATCCTTAACTCGGAAACGGGTAAAGCGGATCGTGTTGGATTTAGAGTTGAAGACGGCAAAAAAGAGCGTTTTTTCAAATCTAATAATGAACTTGTGAAGTAACTGGAGTTTACGATGGCGAAACTGCATGATTTCTATAAAGACAACGTGGTGTCTGATTTGCAAAAGCAATTCGGCTATACGTCTGTCATGCAAGTCCCTCGAATAGAGAAAATCACCCTTAATATGGGTGTTGGTGAAGCACTGGCTGATAAAAAAGTCCTTGAGCACGCTGCGTCAGATATGGCAGCAATCTCAGGTCAAAAGCCTGTGATCACTAAAGCGCGCCGCAGTGTGGCTGGCTTCAAAATTCGTGAAGGCTACCCGATTGGTTGTAAAGTAACTCTACGTGGTTTACGTATGTGGGAATTTTTTGAGCGTTTGGTAACAATCGCTATTCCACGTGTACGTGATTTCCGTGGCCTAAATGCTAAGTCATTTGATGGTCGTGGTAACTACAGTATGGGTGTACGTGAGCAAATCATTTTCCCTGAAATCGATTACGATAAAGTTGATAAAGTACGTGGTTTAGATATCACAATTACGACATCAGCGAAGACTGACGAAGAAGGGCGTGCATTGCTTACTGCCTTTAACTTCCCATTCCGTAAGTAAGGTGTAAATAATGGCTAAACAATCAATGAAAGCGCGTGAAGTAAAACGTGCGAAGCTTGTTGTTAAATTCGCTGAAAAACGTGCGGCTTTAAAAGCAATCATTAATGATATCAATGCAACTGACGAAGCTCGTTGGGATGCAGTGTTACAGCTTCAAACGCTACCTCGTGATTCAAGTCCAGTTCGTAAACGTAACCGTTGTAACGTAACTGGTCGTCCGCATGGTTTCCTACGTAAATTTGGCATGAGCCGTATTAAGGTTCGTGAACATATGATGCGCGGAGAAATCCCTGGCCTGAAAAAAGCCAGCTGGTAATCAATTAATCACGGAGTAGAAATTTATGAGCATGCAAGATCCTATTTCGGATATGCTAACGCGTATTCGTAACGGTCAAGCAGCAAGCAAAGTTTCTGTTAAAATGCCTTCTTCTAAGCAAAAAGTTGCAATTGCAGCTGTGCTTAAAGCAGAAGGTTATGTTACAGATTTCGTTGTTGCTGGTGACACAAAGCCTGAATTAGAAGTTACTTTAAAGTACTTTGAAGGCAAAAAAGTTATCGATACTATTAAACGAGTCAGCCGTCCAGGTCTACGTATCTACAAAGGTGCAAACGATCTTCCTAAGGTTATGGCTGGTTTAGGTATCGCAATCATTTCAACTTCACATGGTGTTATGACTGACCGTGCTGCGCGTAAAGCAAGCATTGGCGGTGAAATCATCTGTTAC
Organism: Psychromonas sp.; assembly: GCF_983033635.1. Taxonomy (NCBI): domain Bacteria; kingdom Pseudomonadati; phylum Pseudomonadota; class Gammaproteobacteria; order Alteromonadales; family Psychromonadaceae; genus Psychromonas; species Psychromonas sp. The sequence continues at coordinate 34,147 of NZ_CEZLMY010000002.1, forward strand.
GTATCATAAGGAAGTAGTCTATGTCTCGTATAGCTAAGGCACCGATTACTGTACCTTCTGGCGTTGAAGTTAAAGTAAATGGTCAAGAAGTTGCTGTTAAAGGCAACAAGGGCGAACTCGTTCGTACTCTTAATGATGCTGTTGTTGTTAAACTTGAAGACGGTGTGGTTTCATTCGCGCCAGCTGAAGGTGTTAAAGACGCTTGGGCACAAGCAGGTACTGCTCGTGCTAACGTTAACAACATGGTTGTAGGTGTAACTGAAGGCTTTAAGAAGACACTTCTTCTTCAAGGTGTTGGTTACCGTACACAAGTTAAAGGCCAAGATGTAAACCTAACATTAGGTTTCTCTCATCCTGTTGTTTACACATTACCTCAAGGTATTTCTGCTACGGCGCCAAGCCAGACAGAAATCATTATTGAAGGTTCTGATAAGCAGCAAGTTGGTCAAGTAGCCGCAGAGATTCGTGCATTCCGTCCACCAGAGCCTTATAAAGGTAAAGGTGTTCGTTACGCTGATGAAAATGTGCGTCGTAAAGAAGCGAAGAAAAAGTAAGGTAAGACTATGGATAAGAAAGCATCTCGTCTTCGTCGTGCTACCCGCACACGTAAGAAATTACAAGATCTTGGTGCCACTCGTCTTGTGATCAACCGTACACCTCGCCATACTTACGCGCAGGTAATTACAGCAGACGCACAAGTCGTAGCAAGCGCTTCTACATTAGAAAAAGAAGTGCGTGCACAAGTTAGCAACGGTGGTAACACGGAAGCAGCGCAACTAATTGGTAAATTAGTTGCAGAGCGCGCGGTAGAGAAAGGAATTACTAAAATTTCTTTCGACCGTAGCGGTTTCCAATATCACGGCCGAGTAGCAGCACTAGCTGAAGCAGCTCGTGAAGCTGGTCTACAGTTCTAAGGGTACTGATGATGTCAAAAGAACAAACTCAAACCGGTGATCTGAACGAAAAGCTAATCGCAGTAAACCGAGTTTCAAAAGTAGTTAAAGGTGGTCGCATCTTTAGCTTCACAGCACTAACAGTAGTTGGTGATGGTAGTGGTCGTGTTGGTTTTGGTTATGGTAAAGCACGTGAAGTTCCTGCAGCTATTCAAAAAGCTATGGAAAAAGCACGTCGCAATATCAGCGAAATCCAATTAAAAGGTAACACTCTGCAGCATCCTATCAAGGGCCGTCATTCTGGTTCTAAGGTATATATGCAACCAGCATCTGAAGGTACTGGTATCATCGCAGGTGGTGCAATGCGTGCCGTATTAGAAGTTGTTGGCGTACAGAACGTACTTGCTAAAGCTTACGGCTCAACTAACCCGATTAACGTTGTTCGCGCTACGCTTGATGCCCTAGAGAATATGAATTCTCCTGAGCAAATTGCAGCTAAGCGTGGCTTAAACGTTACTGATATTCTGGGGTAATTAAGCATGGCTACTAAAACGATTAAAGTAACCCAAACCAAAAGTGCAATTGGCCGTTTACCAAAGCACCGTGCAACATTAACAGGCCTAGGTCTGCGTCGTATCGGTCATACTGTTGAGTTAGAAGATACTCCTTCAGTACGTGGTATGGTTAATAAAGTCTACTATATGGTTAAGGTTGAGGGGTAATTATGAAACTAAATACTCTATCTCCAGCAGCTGGCTCTAAGCCTGCTGCAAAACGTGTAGGTCGTGGTATCGGCTCTGGATTTGGCAAAACTTGTGGCCGCGGTCATAAAGGTCAAAAGTCTCGTTCAGGCGGTTCTATACGTCCTGGTTTTGAAGGTGGTCAAATGCCTTTGAAACAACGTTTACCAAAATTTGGTTTCACTTCACGTAAATCTCTAGTTAGCGCAGAAGTTCGTTTGAACGAAATCGCTAAAGTAGAGGGTGAAGTAGTAACTATTGATACGTTGAAACAGGCTGGTCTACTTGTAAACACAGTTAAGTTTGCAAAAGTAGTTCTTTCTGGTGAAATCTCTCGCTCAGTCACAGTACAAGGCCTTCGTGTTACGAAAGGTGCGCGTGCTGCAATTGAAGCTGCGGGCGGAAAAATCGAGGAATAATAGATAATGGCTAAGAAACCAGGGTTAGATCCTAAAGCAGTACAGGGCAGTAACTTAAGTGAACTTAAAACACGACTTTTGTTTGTTTTAGGGGCTATTTTAGTGTTCCGTGCAGGCTCTTTTGTTCCAATTCCTGGTATTGACGCCGCTGTCCTAGCTGATCTATTCCAGCAGCAAAAGGGTACCATCATTGAAATGTTTAATATGTTCTCTGGTGGTGCGCTTGAGCGTGCATCTATCTTTGCATTGGGTATTATGCCGTATATTTCGGCATCAATTATTATCCAATTGTTGACGGTTGTTCATCCTCCTTTAGCTGAGCTAAAAAAAGAGGGTGAGTCTGGTCGTCGTAAGATAAATCAATACACGCGTTACGGTACTTTGGTACTGGGTACATTCCAAGCAATTGGTATTGCGACTGGTTTGCCGACTATGATGCCAGGACTTGTTGAAAATGCAGGTCTTAGCTTCTATATTACGGCAGTTGTGAGTCTAGTTACGGGAACGATGTTCCTAATGTGGTTAGGTGAACAAATTACAGAACGTGGTATCGGTAATGGTATTTCTATCATTATATTTGTAGGTATTATTGCAGGTCTGCCTCAAGCAATTGGGCAAACTGCTGAGCAAGCACGTCAAGGTGAGCTTCACCTTCTTGTGTTATTAGCATTAATCGTTATCGTTTTTGCGACAACCGCATTTGTTGTATTTGTTGAACGTGGTCAACGACGTATCGTTGTTAACTACGCAAAACGTCAACAAGGGCGTAAAGTTTTTGCTGCTCAAAGTACACATCTTCCATTGAAATTAAATATGGCTGGTGTTATTCCTGCAATTTTTGCCTCGAGTGTTATCTTGTTTCCTGGTACAATCGCGCAGTGGTTTGGTCAGACTGAAGGTTTGAGCTGGTTATCGGATGTTTCATTGGCTCTACAGCCAGGACAACCGTTGCATATGATGTTATATGCAGCCGCAATTATCTTCTTTTGCTTCTTTTATACTGCACTTACGTTTAATCCACGTGAAACTGCAGATAATTTGAAGAAAAGCGGTGCCTTTATTCCAGGTATTCGTCCCGGAGAACAAACGTCACGTTACATTGATAAAGTGATGACACGCCTGACATTAGCGGGTGCGTTATATATTACCTTTATCTGTTTGATTCCCGAGTTTATGATGGTCGCAATGAATACGCAGTTCTACTTCGGTGGTACGTCGTTATTAATCATTGTTGTTGTTATCATGGACTTTATGGCACAGGTACAGACTCATTTGATGTCTAATCAATATGATTCTGTCTTGAAAAAAGCTAACTTGAAAGATTACGGCAAATAGCCAGTCTTAAAGTTATACTAACTACGGAGTGTTGCAATGAAAGTTCGTGCATCCGTTAAAAAAATCTGTCGTAACTGCAAAGTTATCAAGCGCAACGGTGTTGTGCGTGTTATCTGTGTAGAGCCAAAGCACAAACAGCGCCAAGGCTAAATAGATTTTGGATATCAAGGGCTTAGGCAGTTAATTCAGTCTAAGCTCTATTTTGTTTGATAAATTATCATTTGTAGAGTATCCTACCGGGCTTTTCGCAAATGAATCGTTAACTTTTAAGGAGTGCATAGTGGCCCGTATCGCTGGCATTAACGTTCCTGATCATAAGCATGCTGTAATTGCATTAACTGCAATTTTTGGTATTGGTAAAACTCGCTCACAGAAAATCTGTGCTGCATCGGGTATTGCTGAAACTGCAAAGCTGAATGATCTGGAAGAATCGCAAATCGAAGCTCTTCGTACAGAAGTAGCTACGTTCACCGTTGAAGGTGATTTACGTCGTGAAGTTTCTATGAACATCAAGCGTCTTATGGATCTTGGTTGTTACCGTGGACTTCGTCATCGTCGCAGCTTGCCTGTGCGTGGTCAGCGTTCTAAAACGAATGCTCGTACCCGTAAAGGTCCGCGCAAAGCAATCAGAAAATAGGGTAAGAGATAATGGCTAAGACTCCAACTCGTGCTCGCAAGCGCGTTAAAAAGCAAGTTGCTGATGGTATGGCTCATATCCATGCTTCTTTCAACAACACAATCGTAACTATTACAGACCGTCAAGGTAATGCGCTTTCTTGGGCAACTGCCGGTGGTTCTGGTTTCCGTGGTTCTCGTAAATCTACTCCGTTCGCTGCACAGGTTGCTGCTGAACGTGCTGCTGAAGCAGCTAAAGAGTACGGTCTTAAAAACGTTGAAGTTTTTGTAAACGGACCTGGACCAGGTCGTGAATCTTCGATTCGCGCTCTAAACGCGGCGGGTTTCCGTGTAACAAACATTACTGATGTTACACCAATCCCACATAATGGTTGTCGTCCACCGAAGAAACGTCGCGTTTAATAGCGACCTTCCAAGGTAACTGGAGAAAGAACAATGGCAAGATATTTAGGTCCTAAGCTTAAGCTTAGCCGTCGTGAAGGAACAGATCTTTTCTTAAAGTCTGGTGTCCGCGCGATTGAATCTAAGTGTAAGATTGATAATGCACCGGGTGTTCATGGTGCGCGTAAACCACGTCTATCAGACTACGGTTTACAACTACGTGAAAAGCAAAAAGTTCGTCGTATGTACGGTGTACTTGAAAAGCAATTCCGTAACTACTACAAAGAAGCTGCTCGTTTACAAGGCAACACTGGTGAAAACCTTCTTCAACTTATTGAAGGTCGTTTAGACAATGTTGTATACCGTATGGGTTTTGGTGCTACTCGCGCTGAATCACGTCAACTAGTTAGCCATAAAGCTATCTTAGTAAACGGTAAAGTTGTAAATATCCCTTCTTTCAACGTTAAAGCAAGTGACGTTATCGCAATTCGTGAAAAAGCTAAAAAGCAGTCACGAATTGGCGCTGCACTTGAAATCGCTGGTCAGCGTGAAGCTTCTGGTTGGGTTGCTGTTGATACAACGAAAATGGAAGGCGTATTTACTCGTCAGCCTGAACGTTCAGATTTATCTGCTGAGATTAACGAACAGTTAATCATCGAACTTTACTCTAAGTAAAGTTAACTGCTAAGAGAGGACACAAATGCAGGGTTCTGTAATTGATTTTCTAAAACCAAGATTAGTTGATATCGAACAAGTCAACGCAACTAGAGCAAAAGTGACTTTAGAGCCATTAGAACGTGGTTTTGGTCATACTTTAGGTAATGCGCTTCGTCGTATCTTGTTATCATCTATGCCGGGAACGGCGGTAACAGAAGTCGAAATTGATGGTGTACAACATGAGTACAGCACAAAAGAAGGCGTACAGGAAGATATCCTTGAGATCCTTCTAAACCTTAAAGGTCTAGCTGTTAAACTTGAAGGTAAAAACGAAGTTCTAGTTAGTTTAACTAAATCTGGGGCCGGTCCTGTTACTGCAGGCGACATCATTCATGATGGTGATGTAGAGATAGTCAACCCAGAACATGTGATCTGTAATTTAACAGGCAATGCTGAAATCAGCATGCGTATTAAAATTGAATCAGGTCGCGGTTATGTTCCAGCTTCATCACGTATTCATACCGAAGAAGATGAGCGTCCAATTGGTCGTCTATTAGTAGATGCGACTTTCAGTCCTGTTGAGCGTATTGCTTACAGTGTTGAATCAGCTCGTGTTGAACAGCGTACCGATTTAGACAAACTTGTCATCGATATGGAAACAGATGGAACACTTGATCCGGAAGAAGCAATTCGTCGCTCAGCTACAATTCTAGCTGAACAATTAGACGCATTTGTTGACTTACGTGATGTAAGTGAGCCTGTTGAGAAGGAAGAAAAACCTGAGTTTGATCCGATTCTCTTGCGCCCAGTAGATGACTTAGAATTAACTGTTCGTTCTGCTAACTGTTTAAAAGCAGAAACGATTCACTATATCGGTGATCTGGTTCAAAGAACAGAAGTTGAACTTCTTAAAACGCCTAATTTAGGTAAGAAGTCTCTAACTGAAATCAAAGATGTACTTGCATCTCGTGGACTTTCTCTAGGTATGCGCCTAGAAAACTGGCCACCAGCAAGTCTTATCGAAGATTAATCAGTCGTCATTCGAATAACGAATAATAAGGATTAGGTTATGCGTCATCGTCATAGCGGACGTCAACTTAACCGAAACAGCAGCCATCGTCAGGCTATGTTTCGCAATATGGCAAGTTCAATTGTTGAACATGAAGTAATTAAAACTACTTTACCTAAAGCAAAAGAACTTCGTCGTGTAGTTGAGCCTTTAATTACCCTAGCTAAAACGGATAGCGTTGCTAACCGTCGTTTAGCTTTTGCTCGCACCCGTGATAACGCGGTTGTAGCTAAACTATTTAATGAATTGGGTCCTCGTTACGAGGGTCGCCCTGGTGGTTACACACGTATCATTAAATGTGGTTTCCGTACCGGTGATAAAGCTCCTATGGCTTACATCGAATTGGTAGACCGTCCAGTAGTAGCTGACGAAGAAGAGTAAATCTTCTTTTAAGCGACATTAAAAAAGCCGAACTTATGTTCGGCTTTTTTGTATCTGAAATTCCTAGCTGTTAGTCGACAGCTGTCGGCTGTCAGCCGTACTGTTTTAACTTGTCCTGCACGCTTGTACTGATTAGTTTTGATAAATGCTCAAAGCAGATTTTTCGGACACTATTATTCCGGCATATTAAACCAATACTTCTTGATGGTATCGGTTTTTTAAAGGGAATATACCGGATCCCTGCCTGATGACGATTAGTGGGAATCGCTAACTGAGGTAATAATGTCAGGCCATTATCTGCACTGATCATATGGCGAAGCGTTTCTAAACTGGTTGCTTTAAAACTCTGATCTTCGATTGCACCGGCTGCAAAGCAAAACCCCATCGCCTGATCGCGTAAACAATGTCCGTCTTCCAGCATTAGAACGCGCTCGCCACGCAGTTTATCTATATTGATAGCGGCTTTATCTGCCCATTGATGTGTCTCAGCTAATGCTAGTTCTAGCGGTTCATCATAAAGCACAAACTGTTGAAACGATTCCATCTCCGGTAATAGCGGTAGCACTAAACAATCAAGCTCCCCCTCTTCAAGCTGCTTTAATAGAATATGGGTTTGATTCTCATGCAGATACAGCTCTAACTCAGGAAAGTGCTGTTTTATCGCAGGAATAATCAATGGTAATAGATAGGGGGCAACCGTGGGTATTAAGCCGATATGAAGAATCCCCTGCATTGGTTCATTATGGCTTTTGGCAATCTCTTTTAACGATTTAGCTTCCAGTAAAATCGTTTTAGCCTTAGCGACAATATCAAGCCCAGCCTGGGTAAAAATCACCTTACGTGATGAACGCTCCATTAACGTTACATTCAATTCATCTTCAAGTTTACGAATCTGTCCGCTTAATGTTGGTTGGCTAACAAAACACTTTTCCGCCGCTTTTCGAAAATGTTTTAACTCTTCAAGCGCGATCAAGTACTCTAAATCTCTAAAATTCATAACAGTAAACCTTGTATGAGGATAAATCTGACGGGCAAGTGTAAATTACTATTGAGCTACCTCCAAAAATTTAAAATAAAACAAATACTAAAAAGAATTTGGTTTATACTTCTCAACTTATTGGCAATTTTATATTTATTAAAAGGAACTTTCCATGCAATTGCATCAAACTTTGTCTATCGCAATGCTTTCACTCTTACTTTTTGCATGTGGTGGTAGCCTGGATGGCACGACAACTGAACCTGTTGTTGATGATGAGACTCCCACTGAAGAAGATACTATTATTGAAGACGCGGCACCTGCTGACCCGGGAGTTCCATCTTATTTTACTTATTCAGGTGCTTCGCAATCATGGGTTGCAATTCAAGGCACTGGTGGTGTAGGGCGCACAGAAGCTTCTGTATTGACCTTTAAATTATTAGATTTAAATGGTGATGCTGTTTCTGGCGTAGATGTTAATTTCGCATTAACCGCACCTTCAGGCACAACCCTTGAACCATTAACCGGTACGACAGATGATTCTGGTTTTGTCAGTACTACCGTCAGTTCCGGTAAGGTAAGTGGCACTCTACGCGTAACCATAGAAACTGCCGATGGATCAATTGAACTTGTTTCCGATATCTTATCCGTATCTACGGGGTTGCCTGATCAAGATAGCTTTTCACTTTCAATAGGTGATCATTCACCAGAGTCTTTGAATATTAATGGTGTTCGGGTACCTGCTGTAATTCATCTAGCAGATAGATTTAACAATGCAGTACCGGATGGAACTGCAGTGTATTTTACAACTGAAGGGGGGGCAATTCGAGATGCTACAACTGGTACTGTTGGTTCTTGTTTAACACTTGGTAGTGAATGTCAATTAGAGTGGGTATCACAAAACCCTCGCCCAGATGGTAATAAATTAACAGATTTTACTACTGGTTGTGCCGCGTTTGCATTTGATCCATGGGGATACGGTGTTGGACCATGCATAAATCCCCTTGGTATGGGAAGACCCTATGGCGGCAGAGTGACCATTACAGCATTTGCAGTTGGTGAGGAAGTTTTCATTGATAATGATGCTGATGGTTGGTTTAGTGATGGGGATGACTTTTTAGCAAGTCAAGACGACTTATCTGAAGTGTTTTTTGACCATAATGAAGATGGATTTTATAAAGAAGAACAGAGTGCTGTTAATATCAATGATGAACGTGAGGAATACCATGATTTTGCTCCAATTAATGGTGTTTTCGATCAAGCAAATGGAATATATAACGGCACATTATGTTCGGATGAAACTTTAGCCGTAGATGGTTGTACACGTGATTTGATTAATGTGCGAGCAGAACAACAGTTAATTATGGCGTCGAAGGATCAATTTATTCGAGTTCAAAATGGTGGAGTAGATATAAACGCTGTAGATTTGACAACTAACGGCAGTGAGACTCTAAAAGTTTATTTTGCAGATATATATAATAATCACCCACCAACCGGGACTACAATTACTGTTTCTACAGATAACGGTCTATTATCAGGCAAGACTTCATGGGAGGTTGGTAGTAGTGCTGGTTATGGGGCATTTGATATTGAAATAAATATAATTAATGAAACAGAGCCTAATAAGAAAACAAATGGTAAATTAGTTATTGAGTTAGCAACTCCAGGAAGCGGTACATTATCATTTATAATGAATGTAACTGACGCAGGTTAATTGCATTTACTTAACTCTTTAAAAAAGCAGCTTCGGCTGCTTTTTTATTATCTATTATTTCCCCAATAACACAGGAAAACAAACTCTGGCACGACCCTTGCTACATACATGTTGTGTAACAAATTTTTGGCAAGGAGCTTAATTATGATGCAGTTAATTCAACGAGTTAAAGATCAGCAGGGTATTACGCAGGCAATGGCCTGGATGTGTATCGCCAGTGCCACCCTCTTAATAGTGCCTGTTTCATTATTGAAAATGTCTGGAACGACTCAGTGGTCACAGCTTTATGCTCCTTATGTCTGGATTTTGGCGTTATTAACTGGTTCATATTTAATCACTCGTTTAGTGACGTTTTTATTTACTTACTTCGTTGCTGAGTTAAAAAAACGTCAGCTTCTATCTTCGCGTAATAAAATGATCCGTCAATTAGACTTCGAAGAAAAAGCGGTTTTGCGTGAATTTATTATTCAGCGCAAAAATGTACTGCCACTGCCAATGAATGAACTAGCGGTGAGTAACTTATTACAATCTGGCGTACTTGTGCCTGCTTTTGAAACTCAGGAAATTAAAGGCAGTGGCCGTATTATTAAATTATCTATTGCGATTGATGCAAGAGAGCAATTAACCCATAAAGTATTAGGTTTACCTGTCGGTAAATTGACTGAGCAAGAGGCAACTATTTTAAAGGCAGCTCGACCAGATTATGCTCGCACCAATTACATTGCATTAAGAGACTAAGAATAGAATCTATATATATATACTCAAACGACCTGAAGATGCTGAATCTGCATATTGAAGTGGTTTAGGTATATTATCCCGCTCCTCTTTGAACCAGGATCTTGTTGACTCCCTGTATCAGGATGGTTTTTGCCTCGTTTGACCTGCTTTTTGTCCTCGTAAATTTATGTATAATAAACACTTCAATCTTATCCCATTATTTTGAGAGTTATTATGTCACCTGAACGCCTTGCCCGTATCACGCAAATGCTAAACCGTCGCCAACCTGAACTTACAGTTTGTTTAGAGCAGGTGCATAAACCACATAATTTGGCCGCTATTGTGCGTACTGCAGATGCGGTTGGTGTCAGTGATGTGCATGCAACCTGGGAAGATAAGGCGATGCGCCTTTCTGGTAAAAGTGCAACAGGTAGTCAGAACTGGGTGAATGTTCACTCTCATGAGACAACCCAAGAAGCAATTGCCGCATTGCGAGCACAAGGAATGCAGATTATCGCAACAAATCTTTCTGACACTGCGATCGATTTTCGAGAAGTTGATTATACTAAACCAACGGCTATTTTGATGGGGCAGGAAAAACACGGCATCAGTGACGAAGCGTTAGCACTTGCTGATCAAGATGTGATTATTCCAATGGTCGGCATGTGCCAGTCATTAAATGTATCGGTTGCTTCTGCATTAATCCTCTATGAAGCGCAACGTCAGCGTGAACTGGCTGGTATGTATAACGGTGAATGCCGTTTACCTAGCGAGGAAGCGCATAGAATTTTATTTGAAGGCGGGCATCCCATTTTTACTAAATTGTGCCGAGAGAAAAACCTACCTTATCCGCCATTAGATGAAGAGGGGCAGATAAATGCCAGTGATGATTGGTGGTTAGCGATTCGTTCCTCTTCAAAAAACGCTGCTAAGTAAATAAGTGCGGGAGAATTATTAGTGGATCTATTTCAGCAACGTTTATTAGCCGAAGGTATACGCGCTGTTGAAGGTGATTCTCCTGCTTTATCAACGCCTATATCAGAAAAGCCGGGCGTTAGTTTTGATAAATCAGTGTTACAGCGTGCTCTGCAGCTTGATTCTCAGCTGCAAATCTCAGCGCTATTCTCACACTTTAAAGATTTAACTAAAAACCTGTTTACGCTGTTATCTGTGCTTTTATTCGTGGTAGGTGCAAGCAGTGTACAACAGCTGTTTTTTAGTGAACAGGGCACGCAGATAAACTTCTTTTGGGCGTTTGTCCTGTTCTTTATTCCCAATTTTATTACCTTGTTTTTATGGTTACTGTTTTTTTTACAACCCAATTTATTAAGCAGTGGTTGGCTGGCTCGCTTAACTCTGTTTTTATTAAAAACAGTTGAAAAACGTTTTAATCCGCAATCAACAAAGCATCCACATTTTTGGACATTATTTAAATGCTATTTTAAAGTCAGTTTCTCAGCTGATCTAGGACGTTATCAGTTATCTGCTGTAACCCATCTGTTGTGGCTGAGTTATTTTTGCGGCGCAACCTTAATGTTAGTGATGATGCTTGCTACACATCAGGTCGATTTTATCTGGCAGACCAGTATTCTATCGCTGGCAAACTTTCAATGGTTAACTGAGTTATTGGCCTATATTCCCAACTTATTGGGATTTCCAGTGCCCAATCTTGAGCAGATACAGCAAAGCCATTTAGGCGCAGTTAATGTTATTGCGGATGCACAAAACAGTCGTCTGGTCTGGTCGAGTTTATTGATTAGCAGTTTGATAATTTATGGTTTAGCACCTCGTTTTCTTTTATTGTTATTAATGCAGTTTTTATTAAAAATAAAAAGAAAACAATTTAGTTTAAATTTAAGCAAACCTTATTACGTGCAATTACGGCAACTGTTAAAACCCAATGTTACCTCCTTGGGTATTAGCGATCCTGATACGTTTAAAGTAGCGCCCTCTAACCATCTACATTCGGAAATGGCGTGCCATCAGCTACCCTCCTGTTTTTATCCTGTGGCGATAGAGTTATCAGCAACACAACTTATTGAATGCAAAAAACATGTTAAACAATACTCTCCTGAGCAGTTTGAGCTGTTAAAACATATCTGTGATTTTCAAAGCCAGCAACAGTTATTAAATGAGATTGTAAATGTCGGGCCACAAGCGATTGTTTTATACGTAACCTTATCGCGTTTACCGGATCGTGGTTTATTAGGCTTTATTAAATCGTTAACCGCATTAACGACTAAATCGTTTTATTTACTGCTTATCGATGATGCCCTTATTGAATCATCCCATTTAAGCAAACGTCGCAGTGATTGGTATGAACTTGCAGCGCAGGCAGATATTTCTTTAGATAATATTATTCAGTTTAAAATCAATAAAAAACCGGAGGCTAGATGAGTAAAAATGGCTTATCTGTAGCGGTTGTCGGTCATGCTAATGCGGGTAAAACCTCATTAATGCGTACTTTACTACGTGATACAGAATTTGGTGAAGTGGCAGATCAAGCTGGCACCACTCGTCATGTTGAAGGCAGTGCACTGTTGATTGATGAGACTAACAGTCTGGCATTGTTTGATACTCCAGGACTCGAAGACTCAATTCGTCTGTTTCATATTTTAAGTGGTTATTTTGCAGATCAGTCTGTAGATGGCATTGAACGCTTACAATATTTCCTTGCGCACCTTTCTGAATACCCTGAACTCGAGCAAGAAGCTAAAGTGCTGCGCACACTGTTAAATAATGATCTTATTTTTTATGTGATTGATTTGCGCGAACCGGTTTTAGGTAAATATCGTGATGAATTACAAATTCTCAGTTATGGTGCAAAGCCGATTATCCCGGTGCTTAACTTTACCAAACAAGGTGGCGATAATTTAGAGCAATGGAAAACACAATTAGCCCGCCTTAATTTTCATGCGGTTGTAAGTTTTGATAATGTTCATTTTAATTTTTCTGATGAGATGAAAATTTACCAAAAAATGCAGACCTTGCTGGCAGATAAAGAAGAGTTACTGCAAAACTTTATAAATCAGCGCCAAATTCAGTGGTCTGAACGTTTTAATGCCGCCAGAGAGATCGTCGCTAACCTGTTTGTTGAATCGGCTTGTGTGCGTTTCAAGACGGTCAATAGTGAACAGGAAATCGAACAGGCAACTCTTAAACTTCAACAGGTGGTTCGTAAAGCGGAAAGCAAATGTGTTCGCCGACTGTTAAAGCTCTATCAGTTTCGCAAAGGGGATTTAGAAAATAGTGAATTACCCGTTGAGCAAGGTGGCTGGCAACTGGATCTGTTCTCAGCCGATAACCTGCAAGAGTTTGGTATCAAACTAACAGGGAATATTGCCAAAGGCGCGGGATTGGGTGTGGCGATTGATTTAGTCACTGCAGGTATGACCTTGGGCGCCGCCGCTGTTACTGGTGGAATCGTGGGTGCGTTATGGGGAGTTAAGCTGCGTTATTATGATGAGATACAAGCAAAAATTAAAGGCAGCCGTTATATCTGTTTAAATGATGTGACGCTGCAGGTGTTGTGGTTAAGGCAGATCAAACTGTTAGAGCTCTTACAGAAAAGAGGTCATGCCAGTTTTGATAAAATTGATTATCAAGTTAGCCTGCATAAGCAAAAAAATGCGTTACCAAAAAACTGGTCTAAATGGTTACGTAAATTACGTAACCATCCAAACTGGTCATCACTGAATGTAAACTCCGCAGAGCTGGAAGATAGCAAGCGTCTGTTATTTATCGAGCAGGTAAGTGTGGAAATGGTTAATGAGTTATAACCAGTCCGTTAATGAAATACCCAAACCTATCGTATTGGTATATTCATTGTATTCAATCATGCTGTTGCCGTAACCAGAGAACAGTTGAAAATAACCGCGAACCCTGCCATGGATAGGAAAGCTCCAATCGAACTCTACAGAGCCTTTACTAAAACCACTTTCGAGATTATTACGGCTGGTAATCGCGATGGTATTGTTATTCACTGTATAAAAAGCATAAATTTTCCCGTGTCCATAATAATCCAGTAAATCCGGGTTATTATCTTCACTTGCTGTTTCTTCGAAACGATACCAAGGATTAATGGCAACCGTAAAATTGCCATTTTCAAAGATAAGATTGCTTTCAATGCGGTTCCAACTGCGTGACATAGGCTCTGTCTGTCCATTTGACTGATGGGTTAAATTCAGTGTTGCTAATTTAAAATTCCAACCGCCAGCTAATTTACGGTTCTGTACCCAATGTGCAAACAGTTCAGGTTCATAGTTGGTTTCGCGAAACGGGGATGAATTGTCGCTGTTATATGCCTGCCAGAAAGAGACCTGGGTATAGCCTAAAAAAACCGAAATGGGTAAGTCAGCAATATCAACTAAAACGGGAATTTTAAAGCTAAACTGAAATTTCACCTCGACTTGTTGCAGTTCACCATCCGGGATAATGCCTTTATAAACATCATAAGATTGAATTTTGTCATTAAAAGTAAAAGGTAAAAGATAAGTTGGTTTATGAGGGATAATAGAGAAGCGAGTCTCTTCGAGTTTTTTTTCCTGCTGTATACGCCGATCAATCGCCGACTCTTCGGCTATTGTGGAAAAACTGAATAAAAAAATAAATATTGAGAATAATAAACGCATATCCATTGCCTTGATAAATAATGTAAATAATAATCATAGCTTCAAGCATAATAGGTTCAAGCTGAAATTATGCTGCTTTACATAGTCTAACTGTATGGGGTTTAAAATGAAATTAGAAAAAGTGCCCTTAACCGTTCTTAAAGGCGTGGGCATTAAAGCCTCTGAAAGGTTAGCTAAGCTTGGTTTAAACAGTGTTGCCGATCTGCTCTTTCATTTGCCTTTACATTATCAAGACAGAACCCGGCTTTATCCTATTTCTGATCTCAAAGATGGCATGCAGGTAAGTGTGCAGGGCTTCGTGTTAAGCTGCAATGTACAGATGGGAAAAAGGCGTATCTTAAAATGTAAAATAAGTGATGGCAGTGGCAGTGTGACGCTTAACTTTTTTCATTTTAATGCGTCACAAAAAAATAGTTTTGCAACAGGAGCTTTAATTAAATGCTTTGGTGAATTTAAACGCGGTTATCAAGGATTTGAGGTAACTCATCCGGATTATTCCATGCTTGATTCCATCGAAGCAAGCGATGTAGAACAAACCTTAACCCCCATTTATCCGTCAACTGACGGCCTTAAACAAAACAGCTTACGCAACTTAAGCGAACAAGCGTTAGTTTTTTTGCAGCAAAATAAAATAGATGAATTAGTGCCACTGCATCTGTTAACACACCCGATAAGTTTAGCCGATGCGCTTTATTATATTCATCGCCCGCCACCTGATGCCTGTATTGAGCAACTTGAAGCTAAAACTCACCCGGCACAGCAACGACTTATTATTGAAGAGTTACTCGCACAGCAAATCAGTATGCTGTCGATGCGTGCTAATGCGCAGCGGCATCAAGCGATAGCGATCAGGGAAACAGGGCTACTGCAAAAGCAGTTATTAGCCAGTCTGCCATTTTCACTGACTAATGCCCAACATAGAGTGACGCAGGAGATTCAAGGCGATCTGCAGCAAGCTATTCCTATGATGCGCTTAGTGCAGGGCGATGTGGGATCGGGTAAAACATTAGTGGCTGCGTTAGCTGCTTTAAGCGTGATTGAAGCGGGTTATCAGGTTGCGTTAATGGCGCCCACCGAACTGTTAGCTGAGCAGCATCTGCTTAATTTTACAAAGTGGTTTGAGCCGCTAAATATTCGTGTCGGTATGCTTTGTGGAAAAATGAAAGTCAAAGAGAAACGTTCTCAGTCAGAAAATATTAGCTTGGGTTTGTCTAAAATGGTAATAGGTACGCACGCGCTGTTCCAAGAGAGTGTGCAGTTTAATAATTTAGCTTTGATTATTGTTGATGAGCAACACCGCTTTGGTGTACATCAGCGTTTAGCGTTACGTGAAAAAGGGCAATCAGGTGATTTCGCGCCCCATCAGTTAACCATGACAGCCACACCGATCCCAAGAACATTGGCAATGACTGCCTATGCGGATCTTAATGTTTCAGTGATTGATGAGTTGCCTCCAGGACGAACCGCTGTGCAAACGGTTGCTCTGCCTGACTCTCGTCGGGAAGATATTATTCAACGTGTTTATCAATCTTGTAAAAATGAAGGGCGGCAAGCTTATTGGGTCTGTACCTTAATTGAAGAGTCTGAGGTTTTAGAGTGTCAGGCCGCGGAAGATACAGCCAATAACCTGCAATTATCCTTACCTGACCTGCGCATTGGTTTGGTGCATGGACGTATGAAAGCGATTGAAAAACAGTATGTGATGGATTACTTCAAAGCAGGAGAGTTAGACTTGCTGGTAGCAACTACCGTGATTGAAGTAGGGGTCGATGTACCTAATGCTAGCCTGATGATTATCGAGAACCCAGAGCGCCTTGGTTTAGCACAACTGCATCAACTGCGCGGCCGAGTTGGACGAGGCTGTGTCGCTAGCCACTGTGTTTTACTTTACAAAAATCCATTGTCTAAAACAGCACAAAAACGGCTGCAGATTTTACGTGAAAGCAATGATGGCTTTTATATTGCCGAACAAGATCTACTGATTCGTGGTCCGGGTGAAGTGCTAGGTACAAAACAAACAGGGATCGCGACATTTAAAATTGCGGATTTAATCCGTGACCAAAGTTTAATTCCACAAACCCAGCAACTGGCACTGAAAGTGATGGAGTCATATCCTGAGCTGATTAAACCTCTGAGCAAACGTTGGTTAGGGGAGAACGGAGAGTATGTGCATGCCTAGTTTTGTTTTAGGAGACGTTTGAGATGAAGCGTTTTTTCATTATCTCTGCTCTTCTGCTCACTTTTCTTGTGACCTCGTTAGCGCTGTTTGTTTACTTCTTTAACGTTAATGATTACTCAGAGTGGATCGCTAAACAGATTGAAAAATCCACAGGTTATCAAGTCAGTTTTGTCCTAATCGAAAATAACGGCTGGCAGGATCCTCGTTTTTCAGTTTCAGGATTATCCGTTATCAGTGATAAAAAAGAACTGCTACATATAGATCAAATCAATATCGATATTGGGCAATGGGATATTTGGAATCGTCAGTTAGAGATTGAATTAGTTGATGTCGCGGGTATTCATATTCGCGTCGAACAGGGCATTTTAAAAGGAGTGACAGCGGGTCAAAAAAGCGTAGGAAAAACAAAGCGGCAGATGCAGAGCTTGCCTTGGGACAGATTACGCATTAACAAATTACGTGTGTCTGACTTAAACATGGATTTAAGTAATGCAGGGCAAAGTTTAAAGTTACAGCAAGCAAATCTAAGCTCGGATAATTTACCTATTATTGAGCATAAAAAATTCGTATCAGCATTATTTAAAGGAAACTTGCTGTTTGATTTTAAAAAGCTTGATTTACAGTTATCTGCTTTAAAAGCAGTAAGGCTTGAGGATCTATCCCTATATTGTAATTTTGATCTGCAGAGCTTGCAGGCGAAGTTGGCACTATCAATTAAACAGCTTGGTTTTACATCGCCTAATCAAGCTGAAATTATTGTAGAGAACAGCCTGCTTGATTTGCAGCTGCATAAAAACAGGCTCAGTTTAAAGCGCTTATTTATTAAAGCATTTTCGGGTGAGCTGGATCTGCAAGCCGATGCTCTGTTATCGATTCATCTAATACCGGCACCTACTTTTTCTGTTAATAGCTTAACGGTATTGTCGTTATTGGTGAAAGATATGAGCTTAAATATCCCAGCTTTTATGCAGGCGTCTGAAAACGAAGAGTTTAGCCGGACAAATGAAAAACAAAAATTGCCGCTAGAAACTCTATTTTTAAAACAAGTGAATTTGCAGAATTTAAATATCAGCAGTGAGGAAAAGCTTCTCCCTTTAACGGTAAAAGGATTAAACAGTCGCGTGAGTGAGTTCTATCTGCTGCAAAATAATCAACTGTTTAGTTTATCTGCAGAGAATAACCAGTCTGGCTTATTTGCACTGCAGTTTACTTATTTACAGTGGTCGGAAACGATTGTCGAGCAGTTTTCCGTAGCAGGTAGCTTCTCTGAAGATGCCGCGCGTTTATTACTTTTAAAGCAGTTAATAACTGATAATTAAGAGATTTTAATTATTTTGTGCAAATCTAAGGCGATCAAGATCAATGAGAAAGGTCAAAAAATTGTTATAATCGCTGCCGTTTTTAACTTTAATCTTAATAGGGATATCCATGATTGAAAATAACTTTGCCATCACGGCAACGTTTATGGTGTATTTGGCGCTGATGTTATTTATCGGCTATTACGCATATAAACGTACCAGCAACTCTTCTGATTACTTTCTCGGTGGACGTACACTTGGGCCGTGGCCAGCGGCTTTATCAGCAGGGGCATCTGATATGAGTGGTTGGTTATTACTCGGTTTACCTGGTTATGCCTATGCCGCAGGTATGGAATCACTATGGCTCGCAGGTGGATTATTGCTTGGTAGTTGGGCAAACTGGTATATTGCAGCAAAACGTCTGCGTACTTACAGTATCACTACCGATAATGCATTAACCATACCTGAGTTTATCTCTCGCCGTTTTAATGATAAATCGAAACTGGTGCAGACTATTGCTGCCTTTTTTATCCTAATGTTCTTCCTTTTTTACACCAGTTCAGGCCTTGTTGCTGGTGGTAAACTGTTCGAAACCGTATTTGGCTTAGATTATAGCGTTGCGGTCATTATCGGCACCGCCTGCGTTGTTTCCTATACTCTTTTTGGCGGTTTTTTAGCGGTTTCCTGGACCGATTTAGTGCAGGGACTACTGATGTCGGCTGCACTTGTTATTGTGCCGATTGCAGCAATGCAAGGTGGATTTAATCAGCTGCTAACAGATTTACATACACTAAATCCTGAACTGTTAAGCTTATGGAATGGTATTGACGGTCAACCGCTTTCCTGGATTGCGATTATTTCACTACTCGCCTGGGGTCTTGGTTATTTCGGTCAACCGCATATTTTGGCTCGTTTTCTGGCAACACGCAGCAATAAAGATTTAACGACAGCCCGCCGCATTGCCATATCCTGGACCGCTATCTCAATATTTGGTGCGACTTTAGTGGGGCTAGTGGGCTTACTCTATATTCACGGCCATGCAACGGTCGTGTTAGCCGATGGTGAGAAAATCTTTATGCTACTGGTGAATGCTATTTTCCATCCTGTGGTTGCAGGTATTTTATTAGCTGCTATTTTGGCTGCGATTATGAGTACAGCGGATTCTCAACTACTCGTTTCATCATCAGCTTTAGCTGAAGATTTTTACAAGCAACTGATTCGCCCTGATGCATCATCATCAGAAGTAATGATGGTTGGTCGCTTAGGCGTGATCGCATTATCTCTGATCGCCTTTTTGTTAGCGATGAATCCGGATAGTTCTGTATTAGGCTTGGTTTCTTATGCGTGGGCGGGTTTTGGTGCTGCATTTGGTCCGGTTTTGCTATTAAGTTTGTACTGGAAGCGTATGAACCGCAATGGTGCATTAGCGGGTATTATCGTCGGTGGTATTACAATTGTAATCTGGAAACAGTTACAGGGTGGAATATACGATGTTTATGAAATTGTTCCTGGAATTATTTTTGCGACAGCTGCAATTGTAATTGCTAGTTTAGCAACTGCTGCGCCTGAAAAATCGGTAACAGAGCAGTTTGCACAGTTTGAAAAGAACTTAGCTGAATTTGATTAGTTCGCGTTAGTATATACCCATGATACCTCAAGGTGATGATTTTGCATCTTGAAGTAACATGGGTATAACTCCCACATGGTGCGTGGGAGTATGAAATATTGAGGGTTGGATATTTATGAAATATCAAACTCTTTTAGTTTACGGGTTAAGGTATTTCGACCCCAGCCTAATAGTTTTGCAGCTTCCTGTTTTTTACCTTGGGTGAAGGAGAGGGCGGTTTGCAGCATGATTTTTTCAAACTCAGGCAAAGCATTAGCAAGAACGTTTTCTTCCCCCTGTTTCAGTTCCGTTAAGGTCCACTGCTGGAGATTTTTCTGCCATAGCGGGCTTTCACTTTCACTATTTTCTGTTTCTTGTGAACCTAATTCTGGAGGTAAGTCAGAAATATGCACCTCTTGGCCGCTAGCCATAACGGTTAACCAGCGGCAAATATTTTCCAATTGGCGCACGTTGCCTGGCCAGGGCAATTGGCTTAAATACTCTTTTGTCTCAGCTGTGAGCTGTTTGCTTTCTACATTTAATTCACCAGCAATATTATTTAAGAAATGCTGTGCTAACAGACTGATATCTTCACGGCGCTCTCTTAATGCCGGTAGTTGTAAACGAATAACATTAAGGCGATGGAATAGATCTTCTCGGAAATCGCCACTTTGCACTTTTTTCTCTAAATTTTGATGGGTGGCTGCAATAATACGAACATCAACTTTAATACCTTGGTGACCACCCACACGGTAGAACTGCCCGTCGGCTAAAACACGCAATAAACGCGTTTGCACATCAAGTGGCATATCGCCTATCTCATCTAAAAATAGCGTGCCACCATCTGCTTGTTCAAAACGGCCTTGGCGATTACTGGCGGCCCCTGTAAATGCACCTTTTTCATGGCCAAACAGTTCCGCTTCAATGAGTTCTCTGGGTATTGCTGCCATATTTAATGCGATAAATGTTTTATCTTTACGCGGGCTGTGTTTATGCAGTGCGTGAGCGACTAACTCTTTACCTGTACCAGATTGGCCATTGATTAAAACACTCATACTGGAGCGGGATAATCGGCCAATTACACGGAAAACCTCCTGCATTGCAGGCGCTTCACCAATTATTTCCGGCATTGAAACAGTTGCTTCAGGTTTTTTTTTCTTCTGTTTTAACTCTAAACTATGGCTAATTGCACGTTGAATGAGTGAGGTGGCTTCATGAATATCAAAAGGTTTTGGCAGGTACTCAAACGCGCCACTTTGATAGGCATTGACTGCGCTATCTAAGTCACTGTGCGCGGTCATAATAATGATTGGAATAAATGGGAAACGTTCATGGATACGTTCCATTAAAGCAAGTCCGTCAATGCCCGGCATACGCACATCGGAAATAATAACTTCAGGCTGCTCGATTTGCAGTTGCTGCCATAAACATTCACCGTCAGGAAAACTGGCATGCTCAATATTTTCGGCCTTTAATGTTCGCTCTAAAACCCAACGAATTGCATGATCGTCATCTACTATCCAAGCTGTTGCCATCTGTTATTTCTCTTTAAATTTCATGGGTAAATAGATAAGAAACTCGGTATGCCCTGGTGTGCTGCTGCATTCGACTCGTCCATTATGTTGTTTAATTAACTCTTGTGCAATGGAAAGACCTAAACCTGTACCATCACTTCTGCCCGTTACCATAGGGTAAAATAGCGTGTCTTTTAATTGCTCCGGGATACCAGGTCCATTATCAATAATCTTAATTTCAGCCGCTAGGCGCTGCGGCAGACCATTAATCGTAATTTGGTGAGCGGTACGCGTCCTTAAGGTGATTTCGGAACGACTGTCTGCATTTAAATCCAGTGCTTGTACTGCATTTTGAATAATATTCAAAAATGCTTGCTGCAGTTGATCCGCCTGCATCTCAAAATCAGGAATACTTGGATCATAATCAACTTTAATTTTAATAAAATCGGGAAGATCTAAGCAAACTAACTTACGCACTTTCTCAAGCACCGAATGTATATTATGCGTAGCGCGTAAGCCTACTTTTTGCGGACCCAATAAACGATTGACTAAGGCACTTAAACGATCCGCTTGTTCAATAATAATTTGCGTAAACTCTTTAAGCTCTGGGGCAGATAGCTCACTCTCTAATAATTGTGCGGCGCCTCGTAATCCCCCTAAAGGATTTTTTATTTCATGGGCGAGTCCGCGAACCAGATCTTTTGCGGCTTTTTGTTGATTCTCTTGATAATGGACTTGACTGAATTTACGCTGCTGTTCAATACAACGCATCTCAATAATTACATAATCTGCATTGTTAAAGTTTAAGTAGGTTGCACTTAATGCAATTAAAAGGGGGTGTCCGTCAACCCGTAATGTCACTTCATTTTCAGTAAAAGAGTTTTTGTTAACAAAGATGCGCTCGATTGATGTTGGGTTGAAATGATAGTAGCTGGCAAGTTGTTGCAGACTTTGCTGATAAAGGCGTTGCGTGCTTTGTGACAGTAATAACTCACTTGCCGGGTTGGCATAAATAAGCTTTAAATCAGAGCTGATAACGACAAAAGCAGTATTAGCTTCTTCAAGTAGCGCTAATGGTAGTTCTTTTGCCTGCTTACTTAACATCGAGAGATAACATTATTGGATATTTGCTTTAATTGTACCAACAGATACTCGTTGCAGATGCACAGTGACGATCTGTGTTTTGGCTAGCAGTTTGCCATTTTCATCAAGTAGGTGAACTTGTATCTGATGTGTGCCACGGTCAATATTCTGCGCGCTTATGGTTGGTGATATTTGCGGCTCGCCGAGTGCTTTACCATCTAAAAACAGCTGTAGCTTTTGGTTGTTATTTTTCTCTGGTGTTGTTGATACATGGATATCAATCGTTCCCTCATTACTGCGAAGGGCTGTATCATCCAGCGGTGATGTTATGGTTGCTTGATATTCAATTGCGATTTTCTTTTCTTCTTCGACCGCTATCGATAATTCATTTTCAGCTTTTGGCTCTTTGCCATTGCTGCTCACCAATAAATTTTGATTGTTGACACTGACCTCTTCAGTTCCGGGGCCAGCTGTATCTGAAAAATGGCTTTTTCCTTGCTCATCAACCCAGTGATAAATTTTTGTATCTGCTACCACAGCAATAGATGAAAAGAGAAAAATTAGACTTGATAAGCACAATGTAAATCGTTTCATAATAATAAGCCTTAAATATAAGAGCTTTAATTGTGGGGCAAGAGTTTAATTAAGGCAATAAAAAAACCGCATAGTAGTAGGTTTTATCACTCAATATTTGCATCGTTTTTAAAAAGTTTATGCAATCTGCTCTGCATGGAATATTTTGTAGCATGCCATTTAACAATAGCGATATTTATCCCTATATTCCGGCAAATTTTATTTTCAAGATAATAAAAAAGAGCCTGTAATAAAGCTCTTTTTTAATCAAAATAAACAACAAGGGTAAGTAAAACAAACGAGTTTACTTTACTTACCCTAAATGAAATTTATTTGATAAATAACATTTCTTGATACTTAGGCAATGGCCATAACTCATCAGCCACTAAAGCTTCAAGTGCATCTGCGTGTGCACGAGTTTCATCCATTAAATCACGGATAACATCAGCACAGAAATGCATATGTGCTTCAACATCAGCAAAGTCTTTCGTTGCAATTGCTTCACTCAGTTTAGCAACAGCTGCCACCATGCCATTCGCTTCAGCAGCGATTGAAGCAGCAAGTGAATTATCAAGATCAATACCTAAATCAGCCATTGATGAAGAAGTTAAACCCAGCTCTGACAAGTAACTTACTGCAGCAGGGTAGATCTTAGTCGTAGCTATATCTACAACTAACTTAGCTTCAACTTCAATAGAAAGAATGTATTGCTCTGCATAAACTTCATAACGACTTTCTAATTCAACTGGTGACAATACACCTGTGCTTTCGAAAAGTTCGACAACTGATTTTTCACGGAATGCTGGTAATGCGTCAGCTGTTGTTGGCAGGTTTTTCAAACCACGCTCTGCAACTGCCATTTTGTGCCACTCTTCAGAGTAACCGTCACCGCCAAATATAGCGTTACCGTGCAGCTCCATTAGCTCTTTTAATACAGAGGCAACGGCAACACTTTGATCTTCTGATGTTGTTAAAGCAACTTCTAACTTCTCAGCAATCCAGTTTAATGAATCAGCAAGCATAGTATTCATAGCAACCAATGGACCAGATACGGATTGAGATGAACCAACAGCACGGAATTCAAAACGGTTACCAGTGAAAGCAAATGGTGACGTTCTGTTTCGGTCACCTGGATCACGTTCAAAGTTAAGAATCTGTGCCAAACCAAGATCCATTTCGCCACCGGCAGCTGAAGTTAGTAGCTTACCTTCTTTAATATCGTTAAATACAGTTTCTAACTGATCACCTAAGTAAACAGAAAGAATCGCTGGTGGCGCTTCATTTGCACCCAAACGGTGATCATTTGATGCAGAAGCAATTACTGCACGTAATAATGGGCCGTATTTATGCACGCCACGAATAACCGCACCACAGAACAGTAGGAAGTTAAGGTTATCATGCGGTGTCTGACCTGGATCTAACAGGTTACCCTGTGTGCTGTTACCCACAGACCAGTTAACATGTTTACCTGAACCGTTAATGCCGGCAAATGGTTTTTCATGTAACAGACAAAGGAAACCATGTTTCTTAGCTGTGCTCTTCATTACTGTCATCAGAAGTTGTTGATGATCAGCAGCCACGTTAGCCGCTTCATAGTAAGGTGCAATTTCAAATTGACCTGGAGCAACTTCGTTATGATGAGTTTTAGCTGGGATACCTAATTTGTATAATGTATCTTCAAATTCCTGCATGAATACTTGAACACGCTCAGGGATTGCACCAAAGTAATGATCATCAAATTGTTGACCTTTCGCAGGAGCAGCCCCAAATAATGTACGGCCTGCTAGTAATAGATCTGGGCGTGCATTTGCGAAGTTTTCATCAACTAAGAAATATTCTTGCTCAGCACCACAACTTGAATTAAGTGTTGCGATCTCTGTTTCACCCATTAATTTTAATACTTTCTGTGCCGCATCATTCATTGCAGAATTAGAACGAAGTAGTGGGATTTTTTTATCTAACGCTTCACCAGTCCAAGACATAAATACACTTGGGATCATTAATGTAGAACCATTAGCCGTATGCATAACATATGCAGGGCTTGTTGGATCCCAGGCTGTATAACCACGCGCTGCGTTAGTCATACGTAAGCTACCGTTAGGGAAAGAAGAACCGTCTGGTTCACCTTTGATTAACAGGCTGCCGGTAAATTCAGTAATAGCACCACCGTCAGAATTTGTAACGATGAAACCATCATGTTTTTCTGCCGTAATGTTAGTCATAGGGTAAAATATATGTGAGTAGAATTTAACACCCTTGCTAAGTGCCCAATCTTTCATCGCAGCAGCAACAACATCAGCAGTTGCAGCATCTAAAGCTCCGCCAGTTTGAACCGTTTTTTTAATTGCTTTAAAAGCATTTTTTGATAACGCTTCTTCCATTTTCTGGAGGTTAAAAACGTCTTCTGCCCAAATTTTACTTAATGGCTCAGGTGTACTGACCAATGTTGGTGCACGATTAGTGATTTGCTCAATTGCTTGAAGACGGGTTTGGTTTCCACTCATGTGGGGCTCCTTGCTTATAAAATGTGGGCTGCATGGGATCAGCCTGCTTCTTTTAAAATTTAAAATATAAAATCTATGGAGTTATTAAGCAAGAATCAGACCAACTAACGCTAGGACTGTAGTGTGTCTTTTTGTGCTGCAGAAAATTGAGTATTTGGTGGGGGAGCTTGCTGTTTTACATTTTCAGTTTCGATACCGCTGACTTTCATTATTTCTAATCATTTAGCCTGAAAGTAACGGTTAAAAAAGGATCAAGCAAGTTGATCCTTTTTGGCCTCTTAGCAACTATCAAAAGCGTGAAACAGGGGCTTAGTAGTCACAAGTTTGTTAGCTTATGGTTGATAATAAGCTAACAAAGGTTTTTGATTATACGCTGTAGTATAGATCGAACTCTTTCGGGTGTGTTGCTTGAGAAACAGCTTCACATTCAGCCGTTTTAAGTTCAATGAATGCATCAATTGCATCATTTGACATTACGCCACCTTCAGTAAGGAAGTCACGGTCAGCATCTAGTGCAGCAAGTGCTTCTTCAAAAGAAACAGCAACTTGTGGAATAGAATCCGCTTCTTCTTTAGGTAGATCGTATAAATCTTTATCTAAAGCTTCACCTGGATTGATCTTGTTTTTAATACCGTCAAGACCTGCCATTAGCATTACTGCGAAACCTAAGTACGGGTTCATTGTTGGATCCGGGAAACGTACTTCGATACGTGACGCTTTTGGTGTTGGCACTACAGGAATGCGGATAGACGCACTACGATTACCAGCAGAGTAAGCTAGCATAACTGGTGCTTCAAAATGCGGGATAAGACGCTTGTACGAGTTAGTCGATGCGTTTGTAAATGCATTGATCGCTTTAGCATGTTTGATGATACCACCGATGTAGAACAGCGCCATTTCTGAAAGGCCGCCGTACTGATCGCCAGAGAAAAGGTTAACGCCATCTTTACCAAGAGATTGGTGACAGTGCATACCAGAACCGTTATCACCAACAAGCGGTTTAGGCATAAATGTAGCTGTTTGGCCAAATGCGTGCGCCACATTGTGTACAACGTATTTGTAGATTTGGATCTCATCTGCTTTTTCAACGATAGTGTTGAAACGACAAGCGATCTCATTCTGACCCGCTGTTGCTACTTCATGGTGATGTGCTTCAACAACAAGACCCATCTCTTCCATGATTAAACACATAGCGCTGCGGATGTTTTGCGCTGAATCAACAGGTGCTACCGGGAAGTAACCGCCTTTGATACCAGGACGGTGACCAGTGTTACCATCTTCGTATGAAGTGCCTGAGTTCCAAGCCGCTTCTTTAGCATCGATTGAGTAGAAAGAACCCGCGATACCGTTACCGTATTTAACATCGTCAAATAGGAAAAATTCTGGTTCTGGGCCGAATAAAACTGTATCAGCTAGGCCTGTTGAACGCATGTAAGCTTCTGCACGTTTAGCTACAGAACGTGGATCACGGTCGTAACCCTGCATTGTTTTAGGCTCTAAAACATCACAACGTAAGTTGAGTGTTAGGTCATCTGTGAATGGGTCGATAACAGCTGTTTCAGGTACTGGCATTAATACCATGTCTGAATCTTGGATACCTTTCCAACCAGCGATTGAAGAACCATCGAACATTTTACCTTCTTCGAAGAAGTCTTCATTAATTTGGTGGAATGGAACTGATACGTGTTGCTCTTTACCGTGTGTATCAGTAAAGCGTAAATCAACGAATTTTACATCTTGTTCTTTAATCAGATCAAGAACATCTTGTGCTGTTTGTACAGACATGTTTACAACCTCAATTGACATCAAAAATGGAGGGTAACCATAACAAAAATATTTTATAACTCAAGCAGTCTAAAAATATGCCAATTAAATATAACTCTATTTTATGTGTTTTTTTCTTTGAATAACTTAAATCCCTCAATAAACCGCGCTATCTTGGTGCAATGCCGCGCCAAATTGGTGCGTCGCTATTTAATGAGAGCTAAATGGGGGATCTAATCCTGTTAAAGTTCCATTAAAGCGAATAATAATACAGTTATCTTAATTGTGACGGAGTTAAAACTTTCTATTTTTTTAATTATGGTTACAATATGCGCGTTTATACCAATTAGATGAGCTAAGTTATCCGAGTATGCAAATAACTTCTTTCATCTAATTGGTATTTTTATTAATTGCTACATTTGAGGCGCATCATGTCGTTAGAAAAATTAAGAAATATTGCCATTATTGCTCACGTTGACCACGGTAAAACAACCCTAGTTGATAAACTGTTAGAGCAGTCTGGAACATTAGATTCACGCGGCGGCTCTGAAGAGCGCGTAATGGACTCTAACGATTTAGAGAAAGAGCGCGGTATTACAATCCTTGCTAAAAACACGGCAATTGAGTGGAATGATTACCATATCAATATTGTAGATACTCCTGGACACGCCGATTTCGGTGGTGAAGTAGAGCGTATTATGTCAATGGTAGACAGTGTATGTCTTATCGTTGATGCAGTTGACGGCCCAATGCCGCAAACTCGTTTTGTAACACAAAAAGCATTTAATTACGGCTTAAAGCCGATTGTTGTTATCAACAAAATCGATAAACCAGGTGCTCGCCCTGAATGGGTTATGGATCAGGTATTCGATCTGTTTGATAACCTGGGTGCAACGGATGAACAGTTAGACTTTAAAGTTGTTTACGCATCTGCGTTAAACGGCTGGGCAAATGCTGAATCTGAAGAAGCAACTGAAAACATGGAATCACTATTCCAGGCAATCGTAGATGGCGTTGCTCCGCCAGAAGCTGATCGCGATGGTGATTTCCAAATGCAGATCTCTCAACTTGATTACAACTCATACGTAGGTGTTATCGGTGTTGGTCGTATTACGCGTGGTAATGTTAAAGTTAACCAGCAGGTAACTGTGGTTGGCAGTGACGGTAAAGAGCGTAAAGGTAAAGTTGGTCAGGTATTAGGTTACTTAGGTCTTGAGCGTCATGATGTTGAGCTGGCACAAGCGGGTGACATCATTGCAATCAGTGGTTTAGGCGAACTTAAAATATCGGATACGATTTGTGCACAAAACAACGTGGAAGCTATGCCGCCATTAAGTGTTGATGAACCAACAGTTACCATGACTTTCCAGGTAAACAACTCACCATTCTGTGGTCAAGAGGGTAAATACGTAACATCACGTAATATCCTTGAGCGTTTACAAAAAGAGTTAGTTCATAACGTTGCACTTAAAGTGGAAGAAACAGGCGATCCTGATAAGTTTAAAGTATCTGGCCGTGGTGAACTGCATTTAGGTATCTTAATTGAAAACATGCGTCGTGAAGGTTATGAGCTAGCTGTATCTCGTCCGGAAGTTATTGAGCGTATGATTGACGGTCAACTGCATGAGCCAATGGAAACATTAACGGTTGATGTTGAAGAGCAAAATCAAGGTTCAGTAATGGAACAGTTGGGTATCCGTAAAGCGGAACTAACAAATATGACACCAGATGGTAAAGGCCGTGTACGTTTAGACTTTATAATCCCAAGTCGTGGTTTAATCGGTTTCCAAACTGAATTTATGACATTAACCTCTGGCTCTGGTCTTTTATACCATAGCTTTGATCACTACGGCCCGCATAAAGGCGGTACAATTGGTCAGCGTCAAAATGGCGTATTGGTTTCTAACGGTACAGGTAAAGCGGTTACTTACTCTTTATTCTTTTTGCAGGATCGTGGTCGCCTATTCCTTGGTCATGGCGCACCAGTATACGAAGGTCAGATTATCGGTATTCATAACCGCGCTAATGACTTAACAGTGAACTGTTTGCGTGGTAAACAATTAACTAATGTTCGTTCATCTGGTACCGATGAAGCGCAAACACTTTCTCCTGAAATCATTCTTACTCTGGAGCAGGCGCTTGAGTTTATCGATATTGATGAATTAGTGGAAGTAACGCCACAAAGCATTCGTATCCGTAAAAAATTGCTTACAGAAAATGAACGTAAACGTGCGGCACGTCCGACTAAAGGTTAATTTGTTAGCAATAACTGATTAATAAGGTCTTACTTCGGTAAGACCTTTTTTTTATCTGCGCTTTAGGTTTATAGTTATAAAAAGTAAAGTAAACCAGAGGAAGGTCACCGTGCAATTTGATAAGCAAGTATTAATCGCCAAAGGCAAAGCAAGTTATGCATATTTATCATTTATATGGCAGCGTAGTAAAGAAGATAATATCAAGGTGCCCGCGGGACATTTAGCTTATGTGACTTTATTATCTATCGTACCCTTACTGGCGGTCATATTCTCTATATTATCTGCCTTTTCGGGTTTTTCGGAGTTAAAGCAAATATTCGAAGATTTCATTTATAATAATCTTGTTCCTACATCGGGCGAGGCAATTAAAGAGCATATGACTGGGTTTATTGAAAACACTCAGAAGATGAGCATGATGGGCATTGCATCGCTAATTGTAATCGCCCTGTTGTTGATATCCACTATCGATCAAACTATTAATCGTATTTGGCGCTGCACCAATAAACGCTCTAAGGTGCAGGCGTTTACTATTTACTGGACTATTTTAAGCCTTGGCCCGGTGATTATCGGTGGCAGTATACTATTAAGTTCTTACCTTTTTACTATTGTTCAAGAGCATGGCTCTCTGTCATTCGGGCAACGTTTATTAGGCTTAATGCCTTTTATTTTAACTTGGCTAGCCTTTGCTGGTGTTTATACTTTAGTCCCCCATCAGCGCGTGAGGTTTCGTTATGCATTAATTGGTGGTTTTATTGCTGCCATATTATTTTTCTTCGGTACCGACCTTTTTAAGTTATACATCACTAACTTTCCTTCCCAGCAACTAATATACGGTGCACTGGCCGCGATCCCTATTCTCTTTGTATGGACCTATTATAGTTGGTTAATTGTTTTAATTGGTGCAGAGGTGACTGCCACATTAGAAGAGTTTTTACACCACAATGAAGCAGAGCAAGGTATGGATATATGATTGCGTTAATTCAACGCGTTAGCCATGCAAATGTTGATGTGGCAGGAAAAACAGTGGGTCAGATAGAAGGCGGCTTATTGGTTTTACTGGGCGTTGAAAAAGGTGATGATGAGAAAAAATGCAAGCGCCTTGCGCAGCGTGTTTTAGCTTACCGCATTTTTGCTGATAGTGATGATAAAATGAACCTTAATGTGCAGCAGGCAGGAGGCAGTTTATTGGTGATCTCGCAATTTACCTTAGCCGCAGAAACTAAGAAAGGCAATCGCCCCGGCTTTTCAAATGGCGCAGAGCCGGCTGAAGCCAACCGGCTTTATCAACTGTTTAATAAAAACTGTTCTGATATGGGAATCAAGGTGGAAACTGGAGAGTTTGCTGCCGATATGCAAGTTTCATCAACCAATGATGGCCCGGTGACCTTTTGGCTGCAGGTTTAAAAAATAGAACTTATTAAACCATATGTAGACTAACTGTTCTTAACCCTTTTATAGAGATATTTGAATGCCACGCATCAATCCAATAACCATAGTTGTTAGCTGTTTTTCTTTGCTTTTATCTGCAACTACTTTTGCTAATACCGCTACAACTGAGCCTGCTATGAAACCTTTTGAGATCCTCAACACGTCAATAAAACAAAGTCCTAATGATCCGCGTTTATATCAGGTGATTCGTTTAAAGAACTCCCTTGAAGTGTTATTGGTATCCGATCCAGATTTAGAAAACAGTGCAGCTTCGTTATCTGTACCTGTCGGCAGTATGCATAATCCTGACAGCCAATTAGGTTTGGCGCATTATTTAGAACATATGCTTTTTTTAGGATCGCAGCGTTATCCAACGATCAATGAATACAGCAAATTTATGAGCCAACATGGTGGCTATACCAATGCTTATACTTCTCAAGATGCTACGGTTTATGGGTTTGAGGTAAATGACGACTATTTTGGTGAAGCATTAGACCGTCTCGGAGACGTGATGCGTGCACCGCTACTTGATGAAAAATACGCAGAAAAAGAAAGGCATACAGTTAATGCCGAGCATAAAACTTACTTTGATAATGATATGCGTAAGTTATATGCGCTGCAGCGTTATACGCTAAATCCTGATTATCCGATGGCGCGCTTTAGCACAGGTGATTTAAGCACTTTAACGGATAAACCCGGTAGTAAATTACAAGATGAATTAGTACATTTTTTTGATAGTTATTATTCGGCCAATCTAATGAAAGTGGCGTTAACCAGCCCGCGCTCAATCGAAGAGTTACAACAGCTCGCGAGTTTGTATCTTAGCCAAATCCCCAATAAAAAAGTGCAGAAACCGATTATTCTTACCCCGATGTTAACGGACAATGAATTGGCAATAAAAGTGGAAATGAAACCCACTGCCGATATTAAGCTGTTACAAGTTAGCTTTTTAGTGCCGAGTGTCAAAGATGAATATATGTATCAACCTGGTGGATATATTAGCCGTTTATTAGGCTCGGATCATCAAGGTGGACTGTCTGATTATTTACAAAAAGCGGGATTGGCTGAGTCTGTTATGGCGGGTTTTTACGCGCCATATAGTGACAACTACTCGCAGTTCAGTATGCAGTTTAAACTTACTGATGCAGGTTTAAAGGCGCAAGATAAAATCATGGCAAGCCTGTTTGCTTTTATCGACTTAATTAAAAAACAGGGTATTAACACGTTACAGTTTCAAGAGCAGAAAAAAAGTTTAGATACACGCTTTGAGTTTTTAAGCAAAAACTCAGGATTCAATTATGTGATGGCATTGTCAGCCAATATGCAGCTTTATCCACATCAAGATTTGCTGTTTTTCCCATATCGTCTGGATGGGTTTAATGAAAAATTTATTGCACAGTTATTAACTTACTTAACCCCGCAGAATAGCCGTCTTTTTGAATTAAGCGCTAATGCAAAAGGTGGTACACAGGTTCCATATTACCAGGGTGAGTATGCAACTAGTTCTCTTTCAGAAGAAAGCCAACAAGCCTGGTTAAAACAAGCGGCAGAGATTGAATTGTTATTGCCAAGCGGTAATGAGTGGCAGCCTGAAAACTTAAGCTTAGTAAAAAAAGTACAGACTAAAAATGCAAAGCAACTTATTAACAAACTAGGGCATTCAGTTTGGTTTAAACAAAGTGAATATTTAGATGAACCGAAAGCGAGCCTTAAACTGCAGCTTAATAGCGATATTAGCGACCAAAATGCTAAATCGCGTGTGACCATGAGTCTGCTGTTAAATATGCTTAACAAACAATTTGCAGAACTAAACTTTGTCACTCAAGAAGCCGGATTAGGTTTTTCATTAAGCAGTTCAAATGGTCTGCTGATTAGTACATCTGGTTATAGTGACAAGCAGGATAAATTACTGCTCAGGGTACTAACTGATATTGAAAACGCCCAGTTTGCTGAGCAGTCACTCTCTCTTGCAAAACAAGAGTTACAACGACGCCTTAATAATAAATCAAAGATTAAAGCGATGGATCTGGCGATGGATGGTTTTAGACAAGTAGTACGTCAGCCAGCCTGGTCAGACACTGCTTTGCTTGCTGAAATAGAGGGTATCAGCTTAAAAGATATTGATCTGTTTATAAAACAACTATTTGAAAAATCCAGTTTACGTTTATTAGCGTTAGGTAACTTAAGTCGCGAGCAGGTACTTCTATTAAGCAGTTCGTTAGAGAAAAGAGTGACTATTCAGGCCAAGCCTTTTTATCTGATTCCGCGTTTGCATGCCGATCTTAAGCAGGGGGCACTAAATTACCCGCTTAATTCAGATATGCAGGATGATGCGTTAGCCGCGATTTACCTTACTGATTTACAAGGTGATAAAGCGCTTGCAAGTGCTGAGCTGTTAAATAAGTTATTACGTCCTGCATTTTACGATCAGATTCGCACTCAAGAGCAGTTAACCTATTCACCATTTACCGTTAGTTTTCCTGTTAATAACAGTGTTGCATTTGGCCTGTTTACACAAAGCCCCGCTGTTAGTAATGCACAGTTACATAGCCGATTTGGTGCTTTTTTACAGAGTTTTAGCAAGCTGTTAAATGAAACTCATGAAGAAAAATTTAGCACAATTAAAGAAGCACATATCGCCAATTATTTAGCAAAACCAACATCTATTTCCGGGGAGTTTTCTTACCTGACTAATGAATGGTTAAACATTAAAAATGAGATAAATAACAAGCAGGCTTATATTCAATGTTTGCGTGAAATCAGCTTAAAGGATGTACAGGAATTTTATCAAAATATCTTTTTAGAGGGTAAAAACAGACAGGAAATTTTAATTCAGGTACAAGGAGAGAAGTTTAGAAAATCACCTCTATTAACTGTAAAAGATGAAGTAAGAATTACTGACGTGGATCTTTTACCTAAATAACCTCAACTCGGGACAAGCAAATCGATACAGTGTGGCTTTTTGCGAATGATTCTCTGTTACTGTTTTTATCGAGGATATCGGTGTGGAGATGCTTTAAAGACAGTAATTTTATTTCTGTAACGCTATTCCGGCTTAAACAGGGCCGGAATGCACAACAGTGCAATAAGATAGTCGTTAAATTTCATGCGGTTGCTCACAAAATGGACATTGATATCATTTGTCCATGCTAGCATTTTGATAAAATGCGAGCCAGTCAGCTGGCTCTAAGCAAGAGAATGCGCACAATGATCCCTTCCTCATTATTTTTCCGCAAACTATTAATGTTAGTTTTTGGCATTATTGTCAGTTGTTTTACATTGAACGTTTGCGCAAAAAACATCATTTTTAGTGAACAGGAAGCACTTTACTTGCAGAATGAGCCAGTCATCAAAGTGCATGCCGAGCAGGATTGGCATCCCTTTAACTTTATCGAAAACAATGAAGTTAAAGGTTATTCTAATGATTTAATGCGTTTAGTGGCCCAGAAAATTGGACTGAAAATAGAATTTGTAACTGGTTATAACAGGAATGATTATCTAGAAATGTTACTCAAGGGTGATATTGATGTTATCACCAATTTGAAGATCACCCCTGAGCGAGAAAAATCTGTTATTTTCACACAGTTTAATCCGTTAAAAGCGATCGATGGTTTATTAACGCTTAATGAAACTGCACATTATTCAGATTTTAAATACTTAAAGGGTAAAAATGTAGCAGTAGTACGCGGCTTCTTCTACGAAGAGTTAATGCGCATTCACTATCCTGAAATAAATTTATTATTAACCAGCAGCACTGAAGAGTCTGTAGAGCAATTAGTGCTTGGACATGTTGATGCTGTCTTAGACTCTTATGCTGTGATTAATTATTATATTCAACGTTATTTCATTAGCGGGGTAAAAAATGCCCCTCTCTTTGATCATCCAATATTTAACTATCTACCTCTGTATATGGGGATTAATAAAAATAATCAGGTTTTGCGTGATATTTTAAATAAAGGTTTATTAGCGATTTCAGATGATGAATTATTTCAATTACAGAAAAACTGGTCTTTATCTATAAACCAAAATTATCAATTTGCAGATGCCAGTTTCCAGGAAAAAATGCCTGTCTTTAGAGAGAAAGAACGTCGTTATTTACAAACTAAAGGCGATTTGCGTATGTGTGTTGATCCTGACTGGCTACCGATAGAAGGTATTCAGAATGGAGAGTATGTTGGTATGGGCGCGGACTTTGTACGCT
Source organism: Psychromonas sp. (assembly GCF_983033635.1). Lineage (NCBI taxonomy): Bacteria > Pseudomonadati > Pseudomonadota > Gammaproteobacteria > Alteromonadales > Psychromonadaceae > Psychromonas > Psychromonas sp. The sequence goes on from NZ_CEZLMY010000002.1 coordinate 69,101, forward strand.
TATTTAGCCAACGCATAGGCAACGTTATAAAACTGGTGAAAACAGAGTCATGGGCGGAAACATTAAATTTTGCACAGCAGGGGAAATGTGATTTTATTCCCGTGATCAGTAAAACAGAAAAACGGCAGGGTTACTTGTTATTTACGTTTCCATATCTGCGTTTTCCATTGGTATTAGTCACCAAAAAAAATCATTTAATGCACAAGCTTGAACAAGTTATACATAAACCTTTAGGTATTGTGAAAGATTATTCCTATAAAGATGTTTTTGAAGAGAGTTACCCACAAGCTAAGCTGCGGGAATTTAGCTCAGCTGATATGGGATTAGCA